>JBGTDH010000090.1:0-3372 GCA_041748435.1 Pirellulales bacterium | reverse complement strand
GGCCGGCGCGGCGCTGTCGGGCAACAGCTTCCTGATCACCATCACCGCCGGCTCCACCGCCGCCACGATTGCCAACACAATCAGCGCCAGCGGCGTGTTTAGCGTGGCGATCTCCGGTACGGCCGCCGCCAGCGTCTCGGCCGGCGTGGCAGTGACGAACCCGACGGGCGGAACCACCGTCGCTAACGTCTCCGACCTGCAGGTCGATCAGGCCAATTTCGGCACGCAGAGCTCCATCGACGTGGAGGTCGAGATCGATACGCAGGCCACTCGCGGGCAGTTGACCTATTCGGGCGGCAGCCTGTCGGCTGACCTGGTTCTGGAAGTGGGCGGCTCCAGCGGCTTCGAAGTGTTCAACTTCGGCAGCGGCAACACCACAACGCAGATTCGCGACGCCATCAACCTGGTGTCCGACGCCACGGGCGTGAGCGCCTCCCTCTCCGGCGCCGACCTGGTGTTCCGCTCGACCGCGTACGGGGCAGATGCCTTCGTGCAACTGCGGTCGCTGTCGGGGACCTTCAGCGCCTTCGATGGCGACGCCACCGCAACGGAGCGAGACTCCGGAAGCGATGTCGCGGCCCGCATCAACGGCGTGTTGGCTACGGGCAAGGGGCTGCAAGCCTCGATCAACACCTCGACGCTGGACATGAGCCTGAAGCTGAACAGCGAGCTCTCGGCCGGCAGCACAGTGAACTTCGAGCTCACTGGCGGCGGAGCGAACTTCCAGTTGGGACCGGACGTGATCTCCAACCAGCAGGCCCGCCTGGGTATCCAGGGGGTGAGCACGGCCACGTTGGGTGGCGCAGCCGGCACGCTGTACCAGTTGCGGACCGGCGGCGACAAGGCGCTGGATACCGATGTCAAGGGAGCGGCCCAAGTGGTCGACCAGGTGATCACGAAAGTTACCTCGTTGCGAGGCCGCCTTGGCGCCTTCCAGCGGACGACGCTGGAAACCAACATCGTGACGCTCACCGACACGCTGCAAACGCTGTCGGATGCCCAAAGCTCGATTCGCGATGCCGACTTCGCCAAGGAAACGGCCTCTCTCACACGGAGCCAGATCCTGGTGCAAGCAGGCACCACGGTGCTCTCGATCGCCAACCAGAGCCCGCAGCAAGTGCTGGCCCTGTTGCAGTAGTCGCGGCAGCATCGCTAGCAGATAGAGAAATAGCAGCCCGGCTGACATGAGGTCAGCCGGGCTGATTTTTTTCCACGTCAGCCCGGCATGGCGGTCGATTGGTACGAAGGGCAATCCTGCGCTTTCGTTCTCAGGGAAGAGGCTGGCTATGGCGACCATTGTCGAAGCGCTGCGTCACGCGGTGGGTAAGCTCCAGGCGAACGAATTCGCGGAGGTGGAGCGTATCGCGCGCGACGTAATGCGCCACGAGCCGCGGAATGCCGACGCGCTGCACCTGCTGGGACTGGCAGCTCGCAAGCAGGAGCAATTCCCCGCGGCCAGCGATTGGTTCCGTCAGGCCATTGCCGCGCGGCCGGACAAGGCCCTCTATTGTTTCGAGCTAGCCGTCAGTCTGCGAATGGAGGGGGATGTGGAGGCGGCGCTGATCCACTATCAGCAGGCCCTCGACCTGGATCCCAAGCTGCACGCCGCCCACGTGAATACCGGTGCGGCGCTGGACGACATGGGCCGTTACGAGGAAGCCCTGGCATGCTATCGCCGGGCGCTGGAGTTAAAGCCCGATTGTGTGAATACGCACGCCAACCTGGGCAATTCCCTGCAGACGCTGGGACGCTTCGAGGAGTCGATCGCTGCGTATCGCCGTGCGATCTCGCTGGATCCCAACATCGCCTCGGCCCATTGGAACTTTGCCATGGCGCTGCTGCGCGCCGGCGATTTTGCGGAAGGCTGGCAAGAGTACGAATGGCGCTCCGTGGCCAACGAGACCAAGCTCGATTTGTATCCTCAACCCGTTTGGGATGGCAGCTCACTGCGGGGCAAGACGCTGCTGGTTCATGCCGAGCAAGGCATCGGCGATGAGGTTCTATTCGCCTCTTGTTATCCAGATCTGATCGAGCAGGCCGGGCACTGCGTCTTCATCTGCGAGCCGCGGCTGCGGGGGTTGCTCACGCGCTCGTTCCCTGAGGCTACGGTCGTGGGTTACCGCCGCCAGCACGAACGCACGCCGTGCCAAGTCGGCCGGCATGTCGATTATCAGATCCCAGCCGGCAGCGTGCCCCGGTTTCTGCGACCAAGCGCCGAGAGTTTTCCTACACCGGTGCGCTACCTGTTGCCGGATGCTGCCCGTGTGCAACTGTGGCGGGAACGTTTTGCCGCGCTGGGCCCGGGCCTGAAGGTGGGCATCTCCTGGCGCGCCGGCGGCAAGCCCTCCGAGCAAGTTCGCCGAACCACGGGATTGGCGCTGTGGAAGCCGCTGTTCGATCTGCCGGGCGTGCAGTTTGTCAACCTGCAATACGGTCAGGCCGCCGAGGATCTGGCCCTGCTCCAGAGTTGGGGCTACACGATTCACGATTGGGAAGACGCCGATGCATTGACCGATCTGGAGGGTCTGGCGGCGATGATCTCCGCCCTGGATCTCGTGATCTCGGTGGGCAACACCACCGTGCATCTGGCCGGCAGTTTGGGGGCGGAGGCCTGGGCGCTGGTGGCTGCCAACCCGAGCTGGCGGTGGATGGACTCCGGCGACCGCGTCCCCTGGTACTCCAGCGTGCGGTTGTTTCGCCAGGAACGCGGCATGCCTTGGCAGACCGTGTTCGAGCGTCTGCATCGAGAGCTCTGCCAACGCATCGGGCTCGGGCAGCACGAAATTGCAGCGGTCCGATCGACCTGCGAAACTTCGCTTCTGGCGCCGCTCCAGGAGGTCGACCCGATCGCCTCGCTGCGAATTCCCGCCAACGTCTCCGGCATGAAGTTCGTCGCCAAGTTGACGGAGATCATCGAGACGGCGGTGAAGCACCATCAAGCTAACGAGTTGGAAGCTGCGGAGGCGTTGTATCGCGATGTGCTCAAGAACACGCCGCAGCACGCAGACGCGCTGCACTTGCTGGGCGTCGTCTGCCAGCAAACCGGCCGCACGCGCGAAGCCCTGCGGCTCATCCGGCAGGCCATCGCCCTCAACGACACGGTCGCCTGCTTTCATTTCCATCTGGGTCTGACGCAGAAAGACGCCGGCCAAGCCGATGCCGCGATCGAAAGCCATCGCCGCGCCATCGAGCTTAGGCCCAATTACACGGAAGCCTATCTGAGCGTGGGAGTTGCTCTGCAGGAGCGAGGCCGACTGGCCGAGGCCGTCGAAGCCTATCGGCAAGCCTTGGCTCACGGCTCGGAGTTACCGGGCATTCTCGTGAACCTGGGGGCGGCCTTGCGAGGGCTGGGACGCTGCGACGAAGCCCGCC
>JBGTDH010000089.1:0-2885 GCA_041748435.1 Pirellulales bacterium | reverse complement strand
CGCGAGATGTTCGTGGCGTCGCCGAGTCATTGGACGCCGGAGGCCAACCAGATGCGCAGCAAGATCAAGCTCGGCTACATCAGCCACCTTAGCGCCGGCACCTACAAACGCCACTAACCGCTTGCGGCTTTGCGGCGTCTGAATCTGCTTCTGTCCGTAACAGCCCAGGTCTCCGTACCCCAGATCATCGCTCTTGGTGGGACACTTGAGCACCGATTTGTTGTTCTCGATGAAATCGGCCAGCAGCCCCTTTGAGGAATCGACCTGATTCGTCGCGAAGCTCACCTCGCCGAACCACGTGACTTGCGTGCCGCCGGTACTGATCAAATTCGCCGGCGGCAGCGTGCCGTGGGTATCGTGATACATCAGCGCCGCCAACGTGTTCTGCTTCAGATGATTCGAGCAGGTGGCCTTGCGGGCACTCTCCCGCGCCGCCTGGACGGCGGGCAGCAGCAGGGCGATCAAGATGCCAATAATGGCGATCACCACCAGCAGCTCCACCAAGGTGAACCCACGCGGCGCGCGCAGCGACGATCCGTTCTGTACAGTTTCCATGACAAGCTCCTCGTTGTCTTCGCCCCGCGAGAATCACTCGCGCAGAGCGGTTGAACATCGACGGCAGCGCGGCCTGGATGGGAGCAAACTGAATCCGCCGCTTGCGCCCAGCAACCTGCGCGAGCACGGATCAGGAGCCAGCAATCGCGAGGCCTCGTTCCACGAAGACGTTCGCAAACATCGACGACTGGGCAGGTCTTCTGGCTCCCGGATCGGCCTACTGGCTGCGCCTTCCCGCGATCCTGCCGATTGCTCGGCAAAAACACAGTGGCTTTCGCAGCGTTCGTCCCCGGTTACAGCGGCGGGACCGCAACGGATTTGCACCGTTTTCCCTATTCTTCCCGGCAGCGACAAGCCACGCGGGACACCCAACGTCTACGGTTGCGAAGCATAGCAGATCAGCAACCCCTGTCAATCAGGTCGCCCACTCGAGAAACGCATGCGAAGGCCGCGCGTCGCTGTTAAGATAGAGAGCAACTTAAAGTTCAACCAGCGAACGTAATCATGAACGCGCCACACAAACTCACGATGCATGTCCTCGGGCTGTTGTTATTGCAGCTCACGCACCTCGCATCCGCAGCCGGGCAGGAGAACAAGCCGCGTCGTCCGAATATCATCTTCATCCTGGCCGATGATCTGGGGTACGGAGACCTGGGCTGTTACGGACAGAAGCAGATTCAGACGCCGCACTTGGATCGCATGGCGGCCGAGGGGATGCGATTCTCCCAGTTCTATGCCGGCTCCACCGTTTGTGCCCCGTCGCGCAGCGTGTTGATGACTGGTTTGCACTTGGGGCACACGCGCGTGCGCGGCAACGCCGGGCCGGAGAAGTCCGGCGCCCAGATGCTGCAAGATGCCGACGTGACGCTGGCGGAGGTACTCAAGTCCAACGGCTATGCCACCGGCCTGATCGGCAAATGGGGATTGGGCATGCCGGGAGATGAGGGCGTGCCCAACAAGCAGGGCTTCGACTATTTCTTCGGCTTTCTTAGCCAGCACCATGCGCACAATCACTATCCCGATTTCCTGTGGCGCAACCAGCAGAAGACGCCCTTGCCCAACGAGGTCGTGCCCATCGGCGCGGCCGGAGGCGGCTATGCCACCAAACGCGTGCAATACGCAGGCGATCTGTTCGCCGCGGAGGCGCTCTCCTTTATCGACCGCCACCAACAGCAACCCTTCTTCCTGTATTTGGCGCTGACCGTGCCGCATGCCAACAACGAGCGCAGCCGCGCGTTGGGCGATGGCCAGGAGGTTCCGAACTACGGCCCCTACGCCGAAAAGGATTGGAGCGCTCCGCACAAGGGTCAGGCCGCCATGATCACGCGGATGGACCGCCAGATTGGCGATCTGCTGGCCCTCCTCAAACAGTTGGGCCTGGATGAACAGACCCTGGTGATGTTCTCCAGCGACAACGGACCCCACAAAGAAGGCGGCAACGACAGCGAGTTCTTCGACGCCAATGGGCCGCTGACGGGCATGAAGCGCAGCCTGACCGACGGCGGCATTCGCGTGCCCTTCCTCGCTCGCTGGCCTGGCCGAATCAAGCCAGGTGTTGTGTCGCCGCACGTCGGTTACTTCGGCGATCTCATGGCCACCTGCGCGGAGATTTCCGGCTCGACGGCGCCCGAGAATCTGGACAGCATCAGCCTCGTGCCGGTGCTGACGGGTCGCGACGCCGAGCAACGCCGGCACGAATATCTGTATTGGGAGTTCTACGAAGGGGGCGTCAGCCAGGCCGTGCTTCTGGAAGGTCGTTACAAGGGCATCCGCCTGAAGCGGCGCAACGCGCCGATTCAACTGTTCGACCTGCAGACCGATATCGCCGAGCACACCGATCTTGCGGCTGGCCATACCGAGCTCGTCCGCCGCATCGCCGGCATTATGTCGACTGCCCGCATCGACAACGAACATTGGAAGCTGCCGAAGTAGTGCTCAATGCACCCTCTGGCCGGGCTTCGCCCCAGCGTCCGGTCTTAGCAAGAACACTTCCTTGCCTCCCGGCCCCGAGGCAACGACCATGCCTTCGCTGATGCCAAACGTCATTTGCCGCGGGGCGAGATTGGCCACGCATACAACTAGCGTGCCCACCAGTTGCGCAGGCTCGTAGGCGGCCTTGATTCCGGCGAACACGGTGCGCCGCTCGTCGCCGCCCAAAGAGAGCGTGAGCTTCAGCAGCTTCTTGGCTTGCGGCACATCTTCCGCGGCCAGGACGCGGGCCACGCGCAGATCGACCTTGGCGAACTCGTCGATCGAGATCGTCGGCTGCAACGCCTCCGCGGCGAAGGCCTCGGGTCCATCTTGCGGCGCGACGGGCGCGGCCGCCGGCT
>JBGTDH010000088.1:0-4250 GCA_041748435.1 Pirellulales bacterium | reverse complement strand
CGCGAGATGTTCGTGGCGTCGCCGAGTCATTGGACGCCGGAGGCCAACCAGATGCGCAGCAAGATCAAGCTCGGCTACATCAGCCACCTTAGCGCCGGCACCTACAAACGCCACTAACCGCTTGCGGCTTTGCGGCGTCTGCATCCGTTGCGGTTGCAGAAACCATCCCGCCGGTGTAAACCACAACATCAACGAAAGGATTTCCATGCTCACCCCCCGTTTCTGGACGCTGGTTGCCATTACGCTGGCCGTAACGATGACGCGCGTGATCCCGCATCCTTGGAACTTCACGCCAGTCGGCGCGATGTGCCTGTTCGCCGGTGCGTACTTCGCGCGGCGATGGGCGGCGTTGCTCGTGCCGCTCTCGGCGCTGTTTCTCAGTGATCTGATTCTGGCGGCCACGCAGTACAACTTTGCCTCACTGGCTTACATGCCGCCGGTGTACGTGACCTTCGCCCTAATCGTCGGCCTGGGCGGAATGCTGCTCCGCGGCCGCACGACGGTGCTCTCCGTGGGCGCGGCATGCGTCTTCGCGGCGCTGTTGCACTTTGCCGTCACCAATCTGGCCGTGTGGGTGTTTCAGGATATTTATCCCCGCACCCCCGCGGGACTCGCCGCTTGCTACGTGGCCGCGCTGCCTTTCCTGAAGAACATGCTCGCGGGCACCTTGATCTTCAGCGCCATCCTGTTTGGCGGCTTTGCCTGGGCGCAGCGGCAGTTTCCTATGCTCCGGGAATCACCGGCGGCAACCGTCGCTTAATCGAATGCCTGGCCAGCCCTTTTGCTGTTCGTGGAGCGGCGGCAAAGACTCTTGCCTGGCGCTCGCACGAACGGTGGCTGCCGGCGGTACGCCGCAGTTGCTGGTCACGCTGCTAACCGAGGAAGGCCAGCGCAGCCGGTCGCACGGTTTGCATCGCGAGGTGCTGGCCGCGCAAGCCGCGGCGCTGGATGTGCCGTTCACGACGGCCGCTACAACGTGGGACAAATACGAAGCAAGCCTGATTCAACTGCTGCAGCAGGCGCACGCCCGCGGAATCCGCGAGGCCGTCTTCGGCGATATCGACATCCCGCGGCATCGAGCCTGGGAGGAGATGGTCTGTGCCGCGACGGGGCTGCGGGCTCAGTTGCCGCTGTGGCAGCAAGATCGCCACGCGCTGCTGCGCGAGTTCTGGCAGTTGGGCTACGAGTGCCGCATCGTCGTGGCGCGAGACGGCCTGGTCGATCCCGATCTGCTGGGCCGCGTGCTCGACGAATCGCTCGCACAACAACTCACCGCGGCGGGCATCGACGCCTGTGGCGAGAACGGCGAGTTCCATACGCTCGTCACCGCCGGCCCGCTGTTCGCACGTCCGCTCGAAGTGCGCTTCGGAGAGCGCGTGCTGCGCGACGGCTGCTGGTTTGTGGATGTCCGCTTATAATGGCCGAATGTTATGCGACCGTCGAAAACGCGGGTTCCTCGTGGCGGGCGCCTGCTGGTTGCTGGTGATGGCGCTGGTGGTCTGGCTGCTGATTCACGTGCGCCACCGTGTGATCGCCAGCCTGGTCACGCCGGCCGCGCAAGCCGATTGGCAAGACTGGCGGCAGGCCGAGACCGCGCGGGAAGCAAATCCTCAAGCGCCCGTGCGCCGCCGCGCACCTAAGAGTGCCGAGCCGCCGGCCCTGGTGCTGTTGCGAGACAGCTTTCCTGCCGTCGTGGGGGCGATGCTGGTGGTCACGACCCTCTGCTTCGCCTTCGGCTGGATCTCGTTGCGCGGACTCGGCCGGCGACCGTGAACCTTGGCTGTTCCCGCGGTGTCTGACTGCCGCACCCGAGGGCGAGCGTCTACAATTGCCCTCGGCCGAACCGCTACATTCTGATCTCTCGCCGCCACACGCATGATCGCGATCGTCGACTACGGGATGGGCAACCTTCGCAGCGTGCAGAAGGGGTTTGAGAAAGTCGGCCACCAGGCCGTGGTCACCAGCGATGCTTCCGTTCTGGCGCGGGCGCACAAGCTGGTGCTGCCGGGCGTGGGCGCGTTCGAAGATGCCATCGGCGAATTACGGCGGCTGCAATTGGTCGAGCCGATCAAAGCGCACATCGCGGCCGGCAAACCCTTTTTAGGCATCTGCCTGGGCCTGCAAATGCTGTTCGATGTGTCTTACGAAGGGGGCTGTCACGAGGGGCTGGGCGTTATTCCCGGAGAGGTCGTGCGGTTTGACGTTCCGCCGGAGTGCAAGGTGCCGCACATGGGCTGGAACGAGCTGGTCGTCCGCCGCCGCCCGCCGATTCTGGAAGGCGTGCCCGACGGCGCTCACGTCTACTTCGTCCACTCGTATTACGTCGTCCCGGCAGACCGCGCGGTGATCGCCACGGAGACCGCCTACCCCGCGCCGTTCACCTCCATGATCTGGCAAGACAACCTCTTCGCCACGCAGTTCCACCCCGAGAAGAGCCAGGCCACCGGGCTGCGCATCCTGCTGAACTTCGCCGAACTGAGCTAACCATTGAGCGGCGTGGGGAAGTTAGAGCTGGCCGGGACATCGCTCTGCGGAGGGGCAACTATTGGCTGGCCCCAACGCTTGGATTACAACTTGTAAAGCCAGGCGTTGTTCGTCGCTCCGTCGCGCGCAAGCTTCTGTGAGGGCCATGTTATGTGGATTCGAATCACTTGTCCGAACGGGCACGCGCTGGAAGGCCACCAGATGAAACGGGCCGCACGCACCGGAACCTGTCCGGAGTGCCATGCCATCGTTTCCATGTGGACCCGCATCCAGTGTCCCAACGGCCACTCGCTGAAGGTTCGCACCAAGCACGGCGGACAGTCAGGCAAGTGCCCGCAATGCGCCGCACAGGTAACGATTCCGGAGCTCACGGAAGAGCAGTTGTTCGCCATGATCGACGCTTTGGATCAGGCGGAGGCGCCCGTGCATCAGGAGCCCCAGCATGAGAAACCGATGGAGACGGCGAGTACCATGGGCAACTCCGGCGAGAGTTCTGTGCTGTTTGGCTCGCAGGTGCTCAAGCGCTTGCGCACCTGCCCCAAGTGCAAGCAGCAGTTCTCGGCGAAGTACACCATCTGCCCGCACTGCCGCACGTTTCTGCCCTTCGATAAACAAGGGACCACCGCGGAAGCGCCCGGCCGCAAGACGGCAGCCGTAAGCTGTCCCGGCTGTGGAGTGACCGGCTTCCCGGGGGCCAGTGTCTGCACGAACTGCGGCATGCCGCTACCTCATGGGTGATCCAATGCTCGATCGTCGCCAATGGTTGGGTGCCTCTGCCACCGCTCTCTCGCTGTCTTCAATCAGCCTGCGGCATGCAAACGCCGCTGAGGAGCTCAGCGGCGCCACGCACGGCCCGCTCGTAATTAAGGATCTGAAGATCACGCCCATCGCTTTGCCGGATCCGCCGCTGCTGGCCGCCGGCGGCTGCCACGGTCCTTACTTTTTGCGAAACGTGGTGCAGTTGGAGACCGACGCCGGCATCCTCGGCATCGGTGAAACCAAAGGGGGCCAGGACAACACGCGCGATCTGGAGAAAGCCCGCGAAATTATTCAAGGCGGCAATGCCTTTGCCTATCGCTCGTTCGCGCACAAGCTGATCGACCTTAGCCCCGCTTGCTATGCCGCCGTGGAGCTGGCCTGCCTGGACGCGTGCGGTAAAGCCACCGGCCGGCGTCTGTGCGAGCTGCTCGGCGGACCAATCCACGAGGAAGTTGAGTTTGCCGCCTATATGTTCTATCGCTATGCCGCCGATCATCCGCAATTGCTGGCCGACTCCCGAGTCGTCGATAGCCGCGGCCGCGGCGACAAAGCGCTCGATGTCTGGGGCGAAGTTCGCACCCCCGCCGCGATGGCCGACATGGCGGTGAAGTTTCGCGAGCAGTTTGGGTATCGCGTGTTCAAGCTCAAGGCGGGCGTCCTCACGCCGGAGGAAGAAGTCGAGACGCTGAAGCTCATGCAGGCCCGCCTGGGGAACGACTGTCCCTTGCGCATCGATCCCAATGCGCGCTGGTCGGTCAAAACCGCGCTGCGCATGGCGGAGGGCATGCGCGGCCTGCCGCTGGAGTACTACGAAGACCCGGTGTCCGGCCAGGAAGCCATGGCCGAAGTGCGCCGCGCCACGAAGTTGCCGATGAGCACCAACATGTGCGTCACGCGTTTCGCCCACATTCCACCGGCGGTCAAGGTGGAACCGATCGATGTCGTGCTGTGCGATCATCACAACTGGGGCGGCATCGTTGGCTGCCAGGCGCTGGGCACCATGTGCG
>JBGTDH010000087.1:0-10330 GCA_041748435.1 Pirellulales bacterium | reverse complement strand
GGCCCGCGCGTGGGAATCGTCCTCGGGCTGCAGCTGGCCACGGGCGTGCTCATGGCGCTGCTCGTCTACGATTGCGGGCAGCGCCTGTTCGATCGCACGACGGGCATCGTCGCCGGCTTCCTGGCCGCCGTCTGTGGGCCGCTGGTGTTTTACGAGTGCATGCTGATGAAGTCGTTCCTCGCGCCGCTGTTAACCATGCTGGCGCTGAACGCCGGCCTGCGCTACGGAGAATCCCGCCGCGCGCCGTGGCTGGCTCTGGCGGGCGTCTCCGTGGGCTTGGCTTGTTTGTTGCAAGAGCATCACATCTTGCTGCTCGTGCCGCTGGCTGCCTGGATCTGGCGCAGCGAAGCCGACCAGAAACGCCGCGTTGCTCATGCGGGGATAATGCTCGCCGTCACGGCCATCTGCATCCTGCCGTGTACAGTGCGCAATCGCTACGTGGCCGGCGAGTGGGTGTTCGTCACAGCCGGCGGCGGCGAGGCGTTTTACATCGCGCATAGCCCTCAAGCTCGTGGATTCTATAGTCCCCCCGATTTCGTGCTGGCCGCCACCGGCCAGGAACACGAGGACTTTCGCAGCGAGGCCCGCCGCCGAACGGGACGGGAACTCTCGCGTAGCGAATCTTCCCGCTACTGGTTCAGAGAAGGACTGGCAGCGATCTGGGCCGATCCCGCGCGCACGGCGCGGCTAACGATCGAGAAGGCCGCCATACTCCTGGGCGACTACGACGTGCCCGACAGTCAGTCCTATGTCGCCACGCGTCACTTCATCCCGGCGCTGCGCGTGCTTCCCAGCTTCGCGTGGTTCGCCGGCCTGGGGCTGGTGGGTGTTGCGTTATGTTTGCCGTCATGTCGGCGGTGCATCTTGCCGCTGGGTTTTCTGGCTATGCACATTATTCCCTTGCTGATCTTTTACAACTTCGGCCGCTTGCGCGCCGGGCAGCTTCCGTTGTGGATTCTGTTCGCCGCCTTTGGCGCTGTTTGGATGGTGCGCGGCTGGCGCGGCGCGCCTGGCCAGCGGCGAAGGGCGATGTTCGCTCTGCTGCTGGCGATGGCTCTTACCGGGGCGATGTTCTATCCTTTCTTGGCGGAGGATTTCCGCCTCAGCGACGATAAGTTCATCGCCACGCTGGCGCTGCGCGGCCAGGACCATGCCTTGGCTGAAGAGAAGCTGCGCGGGATCATCACCGTGCTCGAGCAGTTTCCGGTGGAAGAATCGCAATCGGTGCAGTACATCGCACAGGTCGCGGACGTGCGCCGCATGCTGGCCCAAACGTATTTCCATACCGCTCGCTGGAGCGACGGCCTCGCACAGATCCAAGCCTTACGCGCGCTGCCCGCGCGCGAGGATCAGCGCCAGCAACTTCTGCTTGCCACCACCGCGTTGCTCGAGACCGCCCTCCAAGACCCCCGCCTGCCAGCCCAGAGCCCCGAAGCCGCCCTACTCCGAGCCGAACTAACGACTGCATCGCGCAGGGATTAACATTCCCGAACCATGGAGCACATCCTCGAGTCTCAGGAGGATTGTCAACGGCTGCTTCCCACAACCCACAAGCAAGTTATGGCCTACGGTTTGGGGCTTGGGGTTTGGGTTGCAATCCTTGCCACCCCGCTGCACTCTTTTTAGAATCGCCCTGTTCCGTTTCTTTGGAATGGGGCACGTCTACAGGACAGAGTCATGACGAACATCCGCATTGTGGCGATGATGCTTTTCGCTGTTTGGGCCGGGGCAATCCACGCCGACGAGCCCCATTGGAAGGTGGGGCTGGCACGGGTGAAGATCACGCCGGAGCAGCCGGTGCTCATGGCCGGCTACGCCAGCCGGGTGCGCCCGTTTGAGAAGGTCACCGCCGACCTTTACGCCAAGGCGCTGGCCTTGGAAGATCGCGACGGGCGCCTGGCGGTGCTGGTGACAACAGACCTGATCGGCTTGTCGGCGGCGATCGCCGACCCGGTATGCGCCCGCTTGGCGGAGCGAGCCGGACTGAAACGTGAGCAGATTCTGCTCACGGCCGCGCACACCCATACGGGACCCGCTTTAAGCTTGAACGCCGGAGAAGGCAGCGGCAAATCGGCCGGCGACATCGAGCGGACCATTGCCTATACCCGCGGGCTGCAGGACCGGCTGGTGGAAGTAGTAATCGAGTCGTTGAAAAAGCGGGAGCCGGCACGGTTGTCCTGGGGGACGGGTGTGGCCAATTTCGTGCTCAATCGCCGGCAATTTACGCCGCGCGGGGTGATCCTGGGGATGAACGCACGGGGACCGGCGGACCGCAGCGTGCCGGTGCTGCGCATCGACACGGCCGAGGGGCGGCTGCGCGGCGTTCTTTTTGGCGCGGCCACGCACAACACCACGCTGCGACCCGACTGCTATGAAATCTGCGGCGACTATGCCGGTTTCGCGCAGGCCAATCTCGAGGAGGGTCATCCGGGCGTGCAGGCCATGTTCATCCTTGGCTTTGCCGGCGACAGCGATCCTTATCCGCACGGAACCATGACGCTAGCTCGCAAGCACGGCCTGGAACTGAGTCAGGAAGTCCAGCGCGTTCTGGAGACCAAGCTCGAGCCGGTGCGCGGCCCGCTGCGGCTAGCGCTGGACAAGGCCGCCCTACCCCTGGAGGTTCCTTCCCGCGCCGAGTTGGAGAAACGCGCGGCAGGCAGCGATCGATTCGCGGCAGCCGCCAAGAAAACGCTCGCGGACTTGGACAAGGGGGAACCGCCAGCGGACCATTACGCGGGCCCCGTCGCGGTGTGGCAATTCGGCGGCGACCTGACCTTGGTCGCCCTTTCCGGCGAGGTTGTGGTCGATTACGTCGCTCTGCTCGAGAAGGCATTGGGGCCTAACCGGCTCTGGCTGGCAGCCTATGCCAACGATTATTACGGCTATCTTCCCTCCGCTCGCCTGCTCGAGGAAGGCGGTTACGAAACGCGTGGCCTGGGCGGAATCCAGTTTTCACCACGGGCCCAGGACGCGCTGGTCTCCAAGGTCCGCGAACTTGCCGCCCAGGTCGACCGAGATTTGCCGTGATCGCTATTGAAGCGACACGGCGTTCACGAGGCGGCGGCGATGCGGTCGGTGGGGATCGGCTTCTTGGCGGTCAGAGCGGGCAGGGGAATCGTCGGCACGTGCTGCGGATCGATCTTCTCGCGCGACGAGACGGTTAGCGCCGCGGGCTCTTCGTCTGGCATGCTGGAGAGGATCGGGCGGTCGATCGAGCCCATGGCGGGATTGATGGAGACGATGCGCATCACCACGGGCATGGCATGACGCACCACGACATCGAGCACGCCCGTGACGCGGGCCAGCAGCACCAGCGCCAGAACGCGGCAGCAGGAGGAGACAAAGAACAGCGTCAGGAAGGCCTGCTTGGTCTCGCCCATCCAGACGAGGAATGCCCAGCCGAGGAGCGAACCGCTCACGGTGGCCAGCGCGTTGCCCACGTTGTAAATGGTGAGTACGCCGGTACGTTCGCGGGCATCAATGGTTTCGAAGAACAGCAGAAACATGGCGAGCTCGTAGGCGGCCCAGGCCACGCCGCCGATGATCTGCAGCCAGACGAGATAGTAGAAGTTGTCCGACACCAGCCACAAGCCGGAGAGGGGCACAATGCCTAAGCCGCCAAACCAGAGAAGTTTTCTCGTGCCGTAGCGCTGCGCGAAGCGGCCGAAGAACGGCAGGGAGATCACCTTGGCGGTAACCGCCGCCGCCGTGAGCAGAGCGAAGCTGCTGTACGAAAGATGCAGCTTCTTCAGCATGTAAGGAGTGAAGTACGGACCCGAGAGCCACACGGCTGCTTGCACGGCCAGCAGGTAGAACAGAACACCGCTGCCGCCGCCGCGGCTGAATCGTTTGAGCACCTGCCCGATCTCGATCCCTTGCAGCCGCTCCGGGCACGGCGCGGGCTCGCTCTGACGGGCCAGGAACATTGCGGAGAGGCAGCGGCTGGCGCAGGCAATCGAGAACAACACGGCGAACGCCGCCAACGGTTGCCCTTGCGACTTGCCGAAATGTAGCGCCATGCCGCCGGCCAACACGCCGGTCACCAGGCCGATCTGCGTGAGTCGCGTGCGGTAGGCGAAGAACCGCGGACGCAGGGGGCGGGGAATGATTCCCTCCATCCACGTGTTCCAAGCCGGCCCGGTGGCCAAGCCTGCGCCCCAATAAATCGTGGCGATGGCGAAGACCCAGAAGCCGGGCAAGTATCCGATCAGTGCGGCGACCACCAGCGGCACAAAGCTCAAAGCTTGGCAGGTGGCGCAGACAATCACCCAGCGGCGATGCGAGCCCAGCTTGCGAACCGCTGCTGGCGAAGCAAGCTGCAACAGCGCGCCTGCCATCATCGGCACCGCCGCCACTAGACCGGAGACCACTTCTCCCATGCCTAGCGCCAGGGCGAAGGCGGGCAAGTAGCTCTCGCCCAGGCCAACCATCAAGGAGAATCCCAGCCCATCTCCCAGGTTTGCCCGCAGGTCTTTGCGAAGCGTGGGAGGATAGCGGGAAATGGAAGATGTCAAAGAAGTCGTAGCCAAAGGAGCAGAATCAGGCAGCTAGCCCCAGGAACGTATCGGCAATTGGTTCAAGCGGGGCGGGATGATAGTGGAGGGTCGGGTGCGGGGGAAGGCGGATTGCGGAGGCATTCTTAACCTCAACCGCTCGCCTTTAGCTCCGCCAGATGTTGTGCCGTGCCCACCAGGCGGTCCCAATTGGCGCGGATGTAGTCCGGGGGGCCGCCAATCTGGGCCACGGTCTGGGCCACCAGTTCGGTGGGCACCATCTCGATGGCATCCCAGGGACACACGGTGAGGTCGTAAGGATCGGACTTTTTTCGCGGAATGTGGACACACACCTCGCAGCCCACGCAGCGCGCCAGATCGATCTCGCACCAGCTTTGCAAGCCGGTCATGCCGGGAAACTGCTGAATCTTGACGATGCAATCGACCGGGCAGACCTCCAAGCAGGCCTCGCAACCCGTGCAATTGTCTGCATTAATGACCGCGAGTTCCTTGGGTAGCTTTTTACGAGGCCCCTGTTTGGCCATGACTTATCCGTCGTCGGTGGGTTGGTTGGTTTGCCTGTGCCAGCACTTGCCGCAACGTCACTATCATACGGTCCAAACGCCCTGAATCCAATGGGATTGCGGGCACGGGCTTCCGCAGCCGTCTGCCGGGAGTTGCCGAGTATGCTACGGTTGCGGTAGGGCCTGTTTGTTTCGTTAGAGGGGGGAATCTTTCCATGCAATCCAGCACGCGAATGACAATGGTGGCGTTATGCTTGGTCGCCTCGGGGTGTGGCGAGGACGAATCGCCGCGATATACACTCTCTGGCTATGTGCTGTATGCCGGGTTGCCGGTTCCCAAGGGACAGATCACACTGACGCCAGATGCCGTTCCAGGCCTCACAAGTCCTGCCTTGCAGGCACCAATTGTCGAGGGACGCTACGCACTCGTGACAGAGGCGGGCTTCGCGCCTGGGCCGCATTCAGTGCGCATCACCGGGACAGACGGCGTTGCTACTCGTTGGCAGGGCGAAGACCTGCCGGAAGGCAAGACGCTGTTCTCGCCCTATCAGAACAGGATCGACCTTCCGCCGCAGGATGTAGAATTCAATTTCGATATCACGAAGGCCAAATAGAGGATGCCGCCATGAAGTGTCTGTGCCTTGCCTTGCTGCTGGCTGCAACGGCAATGGGTCAGGACACTTCCAAGCGTGTGGCGGGCATCACGACCGAGTATCGCCACAACTCGCATGCCGATGTGATTCTGAGCCGCTTGCTCGAAACGCACACGCTGGATGGCCGGGGAGCCGTCTCTCCGCTGAAGCTGGTCTCGCTGTTTACCGATCAGGTGCCGGCGACCGACACCAGCCGCCGCCTGGCCGCTGAGCATCGCTTCACGATCTACGACAACGTCTCCCAGGCCCTGACCTTGGGGACCGGCAAGCTGGCGGTCGACGGCGTGCTGCTGGTGGCGGAGCATGGCAAGTATCCCTCCTCGCCCACGGGCCAGGTGGTGTATCCCAAACGGCGGCTGTTCGAGGAAGTGGTCCGCGTGTTCGAAGCCAGCGGCGTCAGCGTGCCCGTGTTTATCGACAAGCACCTGGCCGACAATTGGGAAGACGCGCACTGGATCTACCAATCGGCCAGGCGTCTGAAGGTCCCGCTGATGGCCGGCTCTTCTCTGCCGACGCTGTGGCGTTATCCGCCGGTTGATGTCGAGCGCGGCGCAAAGCTCGAGGAGATTGTGGCGGTGAGCTACCACACGCTGGATGCCTACGGCTTTCACGGTCTGGAGATGATTCAATGCCTGGCCGAGCGCCGGCACGGCGGCGAGACCGGCGTGCGACGCGTGCAATGCCTCACGGGCGATGCCGTGTGGGAAGCCGGCGAGCAGAAGCTGTACGATGCTCAACTGCTGACCGAAGCGATGGCTCGCCTCAAGCGTCCGCCCCCGGCCACGCGGTCTCTCAAAGAACTGGTCAAGCAGCCGGTGCTGTTTCGCATCGAATACGCCGACGGCTTGCGGGCCAACATGCTCACACTCAACGGGGCCGTGGGCGAGTGGTCCGTGGCGTGGCGCTACGCCGAGGCAGCGGGTGCCGCGACACCGCAGCGCATGCAGTCGACCTTGTTCTACACGCAGGAAGCACGCCCCTTCATGCATTTCTCCTATCTGGTCAACGGCATCGAGCAGATGATGCTCACCGGCAAGCCGGCCTGGCCGGTGGAGCGCACGTTGCTTACCAGCGGCCTGCTCGATGCGCTTTTGATCTCCAAGCAGCAAGGGGGCGTCTGGCTCGACACTCCGCACTTGAACTTTGCGTACGCCAGCGAGTTCAACTGGCAGCGCCCCCCCGAGCCGCCCCCCGACCGCCCCATCAACGGGCAGTGACCGATTGTGTATAATGTCGGGCGGCTTGCGTCGGGCATGACATGTGGCCGCGAGCAAGGAGATCGTAATGACCTATCGAGGACGAATCGCGAAGGGCGTGGTTGTCTTGGAGCCGGGCGTGAAGCTGCCGGAAGGTGCTGAGGTCGCGGTCTTACTGGAGACCAACGGCGCCGCTTCGCCTGGCGAGCTCGAGCCGACGATCGGCCAGAAGTTGGCTTCGCTCGCCCGATCGATGGAAGGCCAACCTTGTGACTTGCCCACCGATCTGGCTGCCCAGCACGATCATTATTTGCACGGCTTGCCCAAGCGATAATGAACCTCACGTTTGCAGACACGTTCTTCTACTTCGCACTCCTGAATCCTCAGGACAGTGCCCATGCGCTAGCTGCGGCCACGGCGGCGAAGTTACCGGGGCCGATCCTTACCACGCAATGGGTGCTGGTGGAGGTGGCCGACGCGCTCTGCTCGGAGGCAAATCGGTGGCGTTTTCTGTCGTTGCTGGATTTGCTCACGGGGGATTCTCGCGTTGAGAATGTCCCCGTGAGCGAGCAACTGTTCGAGCAAGGCGTGGCACTGTTCCGCGAACGAGCCGACAAGGATTGGAGTCTCACCGACTGCATCAGCTTCGTCGTAATGGATGACCGCGGCATCACCAACGTGCTGACAGCCGATCGACACTTTCGACAGGCAGGTTTCCAAGCTCTCCTCGATCCGTCACCGTGATTTATGAAAACGAAGCCTGCACTCGGCGGGATCATTCATACGTATCAGAAGTACGATCCGGCAAAGTTCCCCAGCCCGACGCAGGAAGCTCCCGATATGCTGTCGCCGGCGTTCGAGCATCTGCTGGCTTACGGCAACATGCGCGAGCTGACCGCAGAGGAACTGGCGCGCGCGATCAAACTGGACCCGAGCCAGATTGCAGGGCTGGGGCCAAGCATCGAAGCCTTGCGGGCAATCCTGGAAGAGCGCAAACGCAAGATCCTGGCGACCTACGAGACCAGCAAGGTGCTCAAGGAGGCCCGCCGCAACTATCACGACACCAGCAAGAGCATCCAACCGCCGCGCGAGCTGAAGCAGCGTTTTCAGCAGGCAATCGACGAAGAGCAGATCTACGATCTGGAGCGGCTCTGGTATCGCGCGGGAGACGAAAGCTCGCGCTTCGCGCGGGACCTGTTGCAACTGATGGAGCGGCTGGGCGAGAAGTACCAGATCGATGAACTGGCCGCCAAGTACGAGTTCACCGGCGCGACTCGTCTAAGTGTCCCGCAGGCGCTGGAGGTCAAAGAAGAGCTGGAGACCATCGACAAGCTGCTGGCGCAACTGGAAGAGGCGGCCAAGACGGCGCAGATCGGCGTGATTGATCTGGACGAGCTGGCTCGCTTCACGGAGCCCGGAGATGTCGAGCAACTCGGCGACCTGCAGCGCCAGGTACACGAGCTGTTAAAGGAGATCGCCGAGCGGCAAGGCTTGGAAGAGGCCGCGGGAAAGTTCCATCTCACGCCGCAGGCTTATCGTCTGTTTCAAGGGCGGCTGCTGGAGCGCATTTTCAGCCAGTTGCAATCGTCTCGCACGGGCCGGCATCAGGGGCCGATTGTGGGAGAAGGGGCGGTCGAGCTGCAGCAGACCAAGCCCTACGAGTTCGGCGATTCGGTGGCCAACATGGATATTCCAGCCTCGCTGATCAACACCATGCTGCGCCAGGGACCCACGCTGCCGCTGCGCATGAAGCCGGACGACATTGTGATTCATCGCACGCGCAACAATCCTAAATGCGCCACCGTGGTGCTGATGGATATGAGCGGCTCGATGCGCTACGACGGCCAGTACATTAACGTCAAACGGATGGCCCTGGCTCTGGACGGCCTGATTCGCCGCGAGTATCCGGGCGATTACCTGCAGTTCCTGGAGCTGTTCACGTTCGCCAAGCCCCGCGCGGCCGGAGAGATCGTCTCTTTAATGCCCAAGATCCCCACGATCGGCGATCCGGTCGTGCGGCTGAAAGCCGACATGAGCCGTCCGGACATCAGCGAGATGCAGATCCCGCCCCACTTCACGAACATCCAGCATGGGTTGCAGCTTTCGCGGCAATTCCTGGCCACGCAAGACACGCCCAACCGGCAAGTGATTTTGATCACCGATGGTTTGCCCACCGCGCACTTCGAGGGGCACATGCTGTATCTGCTCTATCCGCCCGATCCCAAGACGGAAGCCGCCACGATGCGGGAAGGAGGGCTCTGCCAGCGCGAGGGCATCACCATCAACATCTTCCTGCTCCCCAACTGGTCGCAATCGCGGGAAGATATTCAGTTCGCGTATCGCCTGGCCCAATCGACCAAGGGGCGCGTGTTCTTCACCGCCGGCCGTGACCTGGACCGCTTCGTGATCTGGGACTATGTCAGCCACCGCCGCGAGATTATCGGCTGAGCACGTTCTCACCCGGCAAGTTCGAACTTGACGCGGCCGGCGACGATGACCGTTTCGGCGCGGCTGCGGAGACGCCAGCCGGCGAAGGGCGTGTTCACGCTCTTGGAACGGAAGCGATCGGGATTGACCGTCCACTCCGCATCGGGATCGAGGATGGTTACATCGGCGTCGGCGCCGATCCGCAGGGTGCCCTTGTCGATCCCTAGCACGCGCGCCGGGTTGATGGTCATCTTGGCCAGCACGGCGGGCCAATCGAGGTGGCCGGGGCCAATCAACTGCGATCCGACCAGGCCGAGACACGTCTCCAGGCCGAGAATGCCAAATGGCGCCCGATCGAGCTCCTGCATCTTCTTCTCGACGGCGTGGGGAGCGTGGTCCGTGCAGATCACGTCGATCGTGCCGTCCTTCAGACCCTCCACACAGGCCTCCACATCTTCCGCGGCCCGCAACGGCGGGCTCATCTTGTAGTTGGAATCGAACGTGCGCAGGCATTCGTCGGTCAGCGTGAAATGATGGGGGCAGACCTCGGTTGTGATCTGCACGCCGCGGCGCTTGGCTCGCCGCACCAGATCCACCCCGCCGGCCGTCGAGACGTGCATCACGTGGATGCGTCCCTCGGTGGCCTCCGCCAGCGAGATGTCGCGGGCGATCATCACATCTTCGGCCGCGGACGGCATGCCCTTCAGCCCCAGAATCATGGAGACCAGACCCTCGTGCATCACGCCGCCCCGCGTGAGCTCCAGCACCTCTTCGTGGTTCAAGATCGGCTTGCCGAACATGCGGGTATACTCGAAGGCCCGCCGCATGAGCTCGGCGTCGTAGACGGGAGCGCCGTCGTCGGTGAAGGCCACGGCGCCGCCCGCCACCAGGCCGCCGATCTCGGCCAACTCCTGTCCCTGACGACCCTTGGTGATCGCACCGATGGGGAAGACGTTGGCGTTTCCCGCTCGCCGCGCCTGGAGGTACACGAACTCGGCAGCCGCCTGGTTGTCCAGCGCCGGCTCGGTGTTCGGCAT
>JBGTDH010000086.1:0-8827 GCA_041748435.1 Pirellulales bacterium | reverse complement strand
CTTCGACGCCGCTGGCGGTCTGGCCGCCGCCGCTCTTACCGCCGCCCGAGCGATCGCCGGACTCTCCCCCTTGGGAGTCCGACTGCTTCGGGCTGCCGCTAGGACTCTTCGGCTGCTCTTGTTTGCCCGGTTCCTGGCCATCGGGACTGCGTTGCTGCTTCTCGCCGCGGGATTGGTTCTTTTCCTGCGGTGTGGGCGAGGGTTTACCATCGGTCTTTTGACCGGCCCCGCCGGGTCCCTTCTCGTTGTCGCGATCGCCACCCTTGGCGTCTTCGTTCTGAGAGGGCGGACGCTCGTTGGGCTGCTTCGGATCGCCTTGGCCTTTCACCTCGGCGCCTTGGCCCTTCGCGCCATTTTGAGGATCCTTCGAGGCCGGTGTGGCGTTGTCGGCCGACTTAGCCGCCGAACCCTGCCCTTTCTCGCCCGGCATTGGCTTCTCGCCCGGCTGGCCTTCTTCGGGTCGCTCGGGGTCTTGCCCCGGCATGGGCTTCTCGGCATTGCCCTGAGACTTCTCGCCCTGTCCCCCGCCGGACGGTTTCTGCTGATTATTTCCCGGTTGGCCGCCGTTTGGTTTACCCTGTGATTGCTGCCCTTGCCCGCCGCGCGAGTTCTCTCCCCCCGGCTGTTGCGAGGCGTCCGGATGACCCTGACCGCCGCCCCCTTGTTGCTGACCTTGCTGCCCATCCTTCGATTGCTTATCGGCTTGCTTCTCTTGACCCTGCTGCGGTCCCTCTTGTGGCATCGGATTGGCGTTCTGCTGCTCGCTCGGTTGCGGCTTCTCCCCCGGCTTCGGCATCGGCGGATCGGCTTTGTCCCCCTGCTGCGGCTGCTGTTGTTCACCCGGCTGGGGCTGTTGTTTCTGCGACTTCTCCCCAGGTTGCGGCTTGTCTTGCTGTTGCTTGTCGAGATGCTCTTTGATCTTGTCGAACGCGTCGCCGCCGTTGGTCAACGGATCGATGCGCTCCTCCGGCTTCGACTTGCCTGGCTCTTCCGGCTTGCCCTGCTGGCCGTTCTCGCCGGCTTGCCCGTCACCCTCCTTGGGCTGAGCGGTTCCCTTCTGCGCCCCTTGTCCCTGCTGCGGTTGTTGTTCTTTGTCCTGTGGCTGGCCTCCCTGACCCTCGCCCGGTTGCGGCTGCTGTTGTTCTTGTCCCGGCTGCGGCTTCTGGTTGGGTTGCCCCTGCTGCGGCGGACTGGGACGCTGATTGTCGCCCGGCTGGGGCTGCTGTCGCGCGTTGTCGGGCTGCTGCTGCGGGCGATCGTTGTTGGCAACCTCGTTCTCACGCGGCTGCGGCTTCTCGGCCGTGACAATCGTGATGCGGAATTTCTCCGTCACACTGCGATTGGGCGCCGGCGGCTGACTATCTTCCGGCTGGCGGTTGTCCCGCGCTTCCGCCCAGTAGCGAATCGCATCGCCCACTTTGAGCTTCAGTTTCGCCGGCTCGAAAATGTACGTGGCTTCGACTTCGCCTTCGCGCGGCTCGCTCAGCAGCGCTTCGCTCACCAGCAGATCGCCGCTGCGATCGACCCGCTCCGCCAGCACTTCCACGCGCGAGAGAGCAAAATCGACATCCCGCGCCCGCACTTTCCAGACTACGCGGCCATTCACCGGCACTTCCAGTTGCGGCTGCGTCGGCTCCAGAAGCTTGATCTCCGGCGGCTGATCGCGCACCACTTCCACGCCATGCCGAATAGGCTGCGGATTCTCGTGTCCCTCGTCATTAGTGAACCGAATCTGGTAGCTCGTGAAATCCGGCGCCTGGCCGCTCGAGGCCATCGTCAGCGGCAGCCGCACGGTGGCTTCGCGCCCGTTGGCGCTCAGCTTGCGGTTGCGGGCGCCTTTGCAATCCAGGTCGATCCAGGCAGCGGCAATCGGCTGATTGGACGCGGCGTGCAGCGTGGCCCGCGTGCCTTCGAGGGCTTTCAGATCGCCATGCTTGGACGTGTACGGCTCCAGCCCGGTGTACTTGGGATATGTGTACTCGACGCGCTCGATGGCGATCGTCGGCGCCGGGCGAACCTCGACATGAAACCGCGGACTGCGGGCATCGCCGGCCATAACGTAGTAGTCAATATCTTGACGCAGGCCTCCCGTGCCGGCCGGCAGCAGGGCCGCATGCCGGAATCCGTCGGAGGGCTTTTGCATCGGCACGGCCTGATCGACCAACTGCCCGTCGGCCGTGCTGTAGTAAATAGTCACGGGATCGCTGTCGCGCACACCTCGCACCAGCGCCTGCACTTTCACCGTGCCTTCGTGAAACGTGTTCGTGTCTCCCGGCGAAACCTCCTCAATGCTCACGCGCGTGGGCGCGGCGATCTCGGCCCAAGGCGTGATCACGCGGCGAATAGTTTGCAGCGGACTCTTGGGAGAGATCGCAGCGTAGAGGCAGCACACGCTGACGATGGCCAGCATGGCCAGCGAGACCTTGATCAGCCGCGAGCGATCGACCGAGGCTTCGACGGAGAATTCGGAGAGTCGCGACGCCGTCTGCTGTTCGATGGCTTGATAGACCGCGTTCGACACTCCTTCCCGACTGATGCGCAGCAGCAAGAAGTTGACGAGCGTGTTCTTCAGCGTGGGACGATTCTGCTCGATGGCATGGGCCGCATACACCGGATTGATGCGCTTGAGGAGCAGCGGAAAAAGCGCGGTGACGATGTAGGCCCCGGATCCGCCCACCAGCACGGCCAACGCCAGCAGCCGCCCCCAGAAACCAAGGCCTTCGCGAATGACCCAGTGGTCAATCAGGGCGATGGCCAGCAGATAGACCAGCAAACCGCCGGCAAGCGTTAACAGGACGCCGGCCAGATCGACCCACTTCACCTGCTGCCGGGTCTTGGCAATTTGCTGCTCGATGTACTGCTCGTAACCAATCACCTGACCGGACTGCCGCGGTGTCTTGGCGGAACTAGTCGAGTTCGTAACGGTCGCCATCTGGGCATCCTCCCGCGTCTGGCACAACTCCCGCGTGTGCAATCTCAATTATAGACGCCTGTGCCAGAGGTTTTGATCCCTTTTCCTAGCCATTTTGGCAGGTGACGCGAACCAGGCCACTGGCAACTGATAAGAGTCAGCCACCTTCGTGGGCTTTCCTGTCTGGGCTTCCTGTCATGATAACCGGCAATCTTGTCCTGTTCTGCATCGGCGCATTCGCCCTCCTTCTGCTGGCCGACCTGGCTACCGCGCCAGCCTGTCCCAAGGCCAGCGAGGAGTGACGGACCAATCTCGACGCGTATTTCCCGCCAACATACAATGGGGAAAACTGCGAACCGATACGAGGTTGCCAATGCCCAAAACTTCCCTCGAGGCGCGTGTTGCGGCTTTGGAAGAGCGAGTCGCTACATTGACCGCGGCGGCGACAACCGATGCCGAAGGCGAAGCATGGCGCCGCACGTTTGGCATGTTCGCTGGCGACGAGGTGATGAAGCGAATCCTCGATGGCGCGTTGGCTTATCGAGAAGCTGATCGTCGCCGCACGCGCCCCAAGCGGTCCGCCCCGCGAAGTGCCAAGAAATGATCTTGCTGGATACAGATCATCTCTCGGTGCTGGCCTATCCAGAAAGCAGCCAGGGCGAGCGTCTGTTCGCGCGCCTGGTTGGCTCACCGGATCAATCGTTCGCATTCGCGATCATCAGCGCCGAGGAGCAAATGCGGGGCTGGCTGGCCGAGATTCGGCGCTCACGCGACAGCCGCCGGCAAGTCCGAGCCTACGAGCAGTTGCTAAGACTGATCGACTTCTGGAAGCAGTGGCGCATTCTGCCGTTCGATGATCGAGCAGCAGCCCATTTCGAGAGCCTTCGCAAGCAACGCATTCGCGTGGGTTCACAAGACCTGAGAATTGCCGCCGTCGCAATTGCCAACGACATGCGCCTGCTTTCCGCGAACCGCCAAGACTTCGAGCGGATTCCCGATCTCGTTGTAGAGAACTGGTTGGAATAGTCGCTGATATTGGGTTGGTACCAACAGGAACTGCGGCCCGCCAGGTCCGACCACTCACTACCGAAGAATTTACCTGTCCGCCAGCGGCTCGGTTGGGAACGCGATTCTCACTCTGGTGATCGCATACCGGCTCGCCGTCCAGCAATTGGATTCTCGCGGCGTGCGGCACCAGTCGACTAATCTCTCGAATTCCAGCGGTGATTATTGACGCACGCCCAAGGTTGGCGTGATGATCACCGCAAGGTCAACTCATTGACGGATTATTGTCATTTTACGTTCCAGTGGGCGAGACAGCCTTCTCGGCGATCGCCTTCCGCTTTGCAGGTGAGAGCTTTCCCGCGCGGGAGGAGTCCATGCCTCGTGAAGTGAAGAGCCGTTGGTCCCGGAACCGTCCACCATCACCTGCATTTGCGAGCGATCGCGAAGACCGGCTGGAGGCAGAGCGTTCGCAACGCGACGAGATGCGTCGCGAAACGACCGCATTCCTCCGCTCGAAGGCGGGAACAAATTGGTCGTCGGTTGGAGTGATCGAGCGAGTGGAGAATTACGGAGTATTCGTCTCCTGTCCCTGGGGAAGTGGCTTGGTTCATATTAGTCGAATGGCTGGGCGATTCATTCGCAAGCCAACCGAGATTGTGGAGGTTGGCGACTTCGTAAGAGTCTGGGTGATTGGTGTCGATGAGAAAGACCGTGTCGCGCTGACGATGGTGGCACCAGAAATGCCGGGGTCGGGGACAAGCTAAAACATTCCACTCAGAGAAAGTGGACTTTGTCCGCAGCTTCCTGGGGTGCCGTCGACAGGACGTACTGCATGATTCGCCGAAGCGCCACGCCAATGCCCATGTTCTGCGCCCAATAAACGATGCCGCAGTGATGCCGCCCGCTCAGCATCCATTGGGCATGCAGGCGAAGGAAGTCGGCGTCGTTGGTAAGCATTAGACGGCTCGCCTGCGTGGCCAAGACTAGCAGGTACTCATCGTTGGCGAGCGACTGACCCAACTCCTGTGCTGTCACGATGTCCATGCCTTGTCGTCGCAGGCCATCGACAATGCCGGACTTCACATGGGCGTCGGCGAGACCAGTCAACATACGCTGCTCACCGAGTCCACTCGGGATGCTGACGCTGAAAATCGGCTACGGCCTCTCGATCCGCTTCGATCTCCGAATGGATCTCGTCACGATGGTCGTAGTAATAGGCTAACGCTGCGTGGATCTGGGAGAGCGTGACGCCGGGATGCTCGCGGCAGATCTCTGCCGGAGACAACCCCTGCCATTCGTGCTCGACCGCGACATCCTGCACCCGCAAGCGATGTCCCTCGATGCAGGGCTTGCCGCCACAGATTCCCGGCGCGCGGCTGATGTATTGGTTGGTCGTAATGGTCGACATGCAAATCCTCCCCTGCCCCACGTCCAAGTCCCATCGAGCAACCTCCAACATACGTCGAGGTTGTCGCGGCGCGAATAGGCGGCGATCAAACCTTCGTCGTCATACGCAGCCAGCCCAGTGAAGGCACATGGCCTGTCGCTGGGCTGGCTGACCCGGTTCGAGTTGTCTTCGACGGGACGCTAGCGCGACGGTGGTCGCGGGGGGCGGAAGCCGGCCGGGCGGGCTGGGGCGCCTTCCTGGGGGGCGGTGATGGCCGGGCCGATTTCCACCGGCTCGGTAGGTGTCGGCGATCCGCCATTCATTCCAAACCGCGGTCCCGTGGGTTGCAGCACACTCGGCTCGGGCAGCGGCTGGTTCATCGGCATCGGCGGATCGCTCTCATCTCCGTCCTTCGGCGGCGGAATCTGCTCGGCCGGCGTCGGCGTCAACGCGGCGTCGTAGCCGAAGATCTGCCCGCCGTATTGATCGTACGGGCCGCGGCTGATCACGCTGGGGCGCGAATAGCCGTAGTTCATGTAGTGGCCGGCATCGCGTTCGCGAGCGCGGTTGTAGGCATCGGTGTAGGCCTTGCACGGCCAGGGACCCTCCGCCAGGAACACGTTGTTGTATTCCAAGATCGATCCCTTGCGGAAATGCACCTCGGTGATGCTCTTGGCGTATTGCACCAGCGTGCGGAAGTAATCGCGCTCGGCTTCCGCCTTGCGACGTTGGGCATCCAGCAAGCGATCCAAAATCGAAACGCCCTGCGTTTGCAGCTCGGCCCCTTCTTCGAAGATGGCCTGCGCGGCATTCACCTCGTTGCGCGAGGCGATGCCGCGATTGAACAGCGTCTCCGAGATCACATAATTGCTGTGCAGGTTGCGAATAGCTTCCGTAAGCAGATGCGAAGTTTCCAACTCCTGGTCTTGCAGCACAGCCCGTTCGCGAGCCAGCCGCAATTGCGCGTGCCGCACGCCCGCCAATTCGCGGCGGAAGCCGATGGGCATATTAAACTGAAAGCCCAGGTCCCATTCCTGGTAGTTGCCGTCGGTCAGCGTGCTGTAGGCATCGGTGCCATCAATGGTGAAGTTGTTGGGGTCGATGCCCTGGCCGTTGGGATCGATCAAATTGTCGCCCAGACCGATCCAGCGGTAACGGGCCACGCCGTCCAGCCGCGGCAACAGGAAGTTGCGGGCTGCGATGAGTTCCATCTCGACGCGTTTGATCTGCCACTTCTGCCGCCGCAAATTCACTTGCCGGGCTAGCGCCTCGTTGTGGATCTGGCACCAATCGAAATCGAGCTTGGCCGTGCTGGGCTCGTCGCAAGGACGAATCAAGCGGCCATCGGTGGCGGAGAGGCCCATCAGGTAACGTAGACGGTTTTCCGTGGCATACAGCCGCGTGAGCGCGTCTTCCGTCTGACTCTTAAACAGCAGATACTCTTGTTGCGAACGGGCCAGGTCCAGCGCGCCGCCGCCGATACCGCCGACATCGGCCAGGGCCTTCACGCGTCGCCAGGCTTGCAGCACGGAGTCGCGTCCCTGACGAGCGGCATCGAACACGCGATACGCGCCGTACAGGTCCCAGTACGTGTCTTCCACTTGCCGCGCCTGGTTCTGCACCTGGGCCTCGAAATCGGCCAGGGCGATATCGCCGTTAATGCGGGCGATCACCACGCCGTTGTAGTTACCGGGACCAAGGTTCGGTCCGGCGATGCGATTGAACAGCGCGCCCGCGCCTTGCAGCAAGGGCTGTCTCGCCTCGACCTGGTATTCGACGTTGTAATCGCTGATGACATCGCGCGTGGGATTGTTGTTCCCATCGTAAACCGTCTGCTGGCTCACAGCGAACCGGGCGCCGGAGGCTGTCTGCTTTGCCAACTCCGCCTGGAAGGTGGCGGTTTCTTGCAGAAAGTCGCGGGCAAAGATCTGCTGAATCTGATTGTTGAACCGCACGTTGCGAGGCTGCTCGTTGCGGGACCACAGAAGGCTGGACGTGAGTTGGGCATCGAACGCGCTGAGGGCCGACTCGACACCGCCCCCCAACCGCCCGCCCACGCCGGGGTTGGCCTGCTGAATCGCTGGGTCGTACACCGTGGGCGATTGATCGGGCGCGGAGAGCAAGCCATCGGGGATGGTGCCCACTGCACTGCCGCCGCGGAGCAGACGCACGACTTTGCTGTTGGTGAGCGTGGTCTCGATGGCCTCTTGCAGGCACAGATCCCAGAATTGGTAGTCTTCGATATTTCGCAACGTGGGCGGCGGCAGCGTGTGCGACACGTCTGCCAGCGTGGCACTTTCCACATCCGGGTATTCGATGTTGGTGGCCATGCCCTTGTAATAGGACAGGTCGCCATCTTCGCGGAGGTAGAACGTGCGGCTGGGTGTGCAGCCGGTCAGTGTCAGGATCGACAGCAGGACCGCCCAGAAGGCTCGACCTTGTCGGCTCATCGATTGGTGTTCCTTGCGAGGTCCGCAACCGGAAACGAGGGCGCAATCCCCCATCCGGGAAAATCGGTAACCTTTGTATCGACCCCACAACCGGCAATCTTTACTCCTGCGGAAAATCCTGCAGGATCGGCAGAGTTGCGGGAGATTGCCCGGACTACCCCGCTTGCGGCTTAGCGCCGTCTCTACGTCGCTAGATTGCTTCGCACGACGTCCCAATCCACCTCGACTCCCAGCCCGGGTCGATTAGGAACCGTGACACGCGGGCCTTCGATGAGAAGGGGCTGCTTCACGACGGGGAACTCATGATAGCTGGGGCCCAGTACATCGCCCGGATAGCGCTCGACCTGCATATTTGCTAGCGCCACCACCACATGCCCCATGGCGGCCGTGCCAATGTCCAGCTCCAGGTTGGAGCCCATGCTGCAAGCAATGCCGTGGGCTTCCGCATATTGGACAATCTCAACCGTCTTGCGAATGCCGCCGTTCTTGCCCGGATAGACGCTGATCACGTCGCAGCACTCGTTGCGAATGAGCTCCTTGGCGTGAGCCAGGTTAAAGCAGATGTCGTCGGCCATTACTTCCGCCTCAATCTCGCGCCGCACGCGGGCTAGACCCTCGTAGTCGCCATCGGGCGTGGGCTGCTCGAACAGCCCCACGCGATAGGGCGTCATCGCCCGCACCGAGCGGATCGCCGTTTCGGCGTCGTAGCCGCAGTTGGCATCGATCACTAGGTGCCGATCCGGACCGATCACCTCGCGCACAATCCGCACGCGCTCCACATCTTCGTCGACATCGCGTCCGACTTTAACTTTCATGGTGCGGAAGCCGGCCCGCACGCGTTCTTCGGCCGTGCGCTGTGCCCGCTCGGGTTCGTAGGCGCCCATCGAGAAGCGGCATTCGAAGGTAAGAGCCCGCTTGGCGCCGCCGAGCAACTCGTACACCGGTTTGCCGGCTGCCTTGCCTTGAATATCCCAGCAGGCCATTTCCAACGCACTCTTGGTGAACCAGTTATGCGTGCAGCCCACCGCCATGCGGCGCTCCACCTCGGCGATATCGTGGGGATCAACGCCGATG
>JBGTDH010000085.1:0-11920 GCA_041748435.1 Pirellulales bacterium | reverse complement strand
GGGCGCGGGCCAAATCGGCTTCGCCCTGGCTCTCTGCAATCTGAGCCTGCACGCGGGTGTTGGTTAACTGCGTCTGCATCTGAGCCTGGGCCTGCGCCTCGTTCAGCTCGCGCAGCTCTTGCAACGCGTCCTTCTGCCGTTGATAGGTCTCCATTTGCTCGAACGACAGTTGCCGCAAGCGAAGCTGCTCGAGCAGCGTCTCGATCTTGCCACCGGCTTCGGCCGTGTCGGGCTTGCCGATCAGCACATCGACGCATTCGATATCGAACTCGCGGAACTTACGCCGCAGCTCCTCGCGGGCTTCGCCCTGGATCTCGTCCCGCTCGTGCAGCAGACCCAGCATCGTCTTCTTATGAGCGATGTCGCGGAAGTACGCACTGAGCATCGGGTCCAGCGTTTGCGTGATGAGCTTCTTCACGTCGCCAAAGCGTTGAATGACGCTGGGCGCCCGTTGGTAGTCGATATGCACGACCACGGAAAGCGGCAGCAGCGGCTCGTAGGCATCCTTGGTTACGAGGTCGATCGACTTCAGGCTGTCGTCGTAACGATGCGATTCCGTCTTGCCGGTGAGCGCGACCAGAACTTTTCCACCACGCCCACATAGTTGTGCGGAATGTAGCGCACCGTGAGCCAGGCGAGAATGCCCAGCCCCGCGGCGATGGCCGCCAACAGGAACACGCCGCTGATTGTGGTTTGCGCCAGATCGACGAGACTGCGCACCTCTGCCTGGGAAAACAGAAACACGGGTGACATGGAAGCACCTGTAGCAAGCGAACTAGTCGCCGAGGGCTCCGCGTCGGCTTGCAGACGGGAGTGACCTTATCAGTTGGGCGGACGACACGTCCGACCGGCCTGCGAGGTTAGCTGACGGGCTAGGGCCTGAAAGGTGCCCCGGGCGGCCGATGCCACCCTGCGCCCCGTGAGCCGCGTTCCATTTGGACTGCGGCTCGTTGGGTCCCCCGCTCCCACGCCGGCGGCGTGAGATTCGGCTGCACGTTAGTAATTATACCAAATTGCTTCTGGCAAGCAAGAACTCGTAAAATCAGACATAATTTACACTTGCGACACGATCTGTGTAGATACTGCCGCCTTGCCGCACGAGAAAGACGCCGACAAACTAAGACTAGAACGTGCCCTGAGGAATGGGGTTGCCATCCTTCCGGCCGCCGAGGTTGGAGTGAACTACCGCCGAGATCTCATAGCGCAACGTACGGACCGATCCATCACAGAGCGCCATGTTGAAGCCGTTGGGATGTGCGCTGCCCCAACTGAAGCTCAGATCCAGGCCGGGCCTGTCTCGGGCCACTCGAAACGCGGGGAGATTGTGACTGGTTCGCAGGGTATCACGATCGTAGCCCACGTACATGTTCTGATCGTCGCCGGAGCCGCCGGCAATGACCGTCGGAGGGAGGGGGCTGCCATGCTCGTAAAAGTCGGGATTCAAGTAACCCTCGCCCACGCAGTAAGTGTTTGTTGTCCCATCGAGGATGTCGGCAATCGTCACTTCACTACGACGGAAGACAATCCCGGTCCGGTCCAAGCCTCCTTGGCCAATCCAGTTGAAAGTGGGATTGTCGCCCGTCGCCAGCGAACTCGGCCCGGAGCCAAAGTTTCCCTGATTCAGGTTTCCAAGGTTGGCCGAGTAATCGGCCCGCGCCACAAGTTGGGGGCGGGCGCCGGCGGTGTTAAAGAAGTTGTCGGGGTGGCGGAAGTTCTTAAGCACGGTGATGCGCCGGGTGGGGCAGTTCATCATTCCGATCGGCGCTCCAGCCACTTGAGAGATTTCCTGCTCCTTGGCAGCGCCTGTCAGGCCGGCGCCCCGTTCCCGCAGAGCAGTTTGTTCAATGTAGGGGAGGACGTTGTAGACCCAGCCCCCGGGCTGCCTGCGGTCGAAGCCGCGATCCGGATCTCCCTGCCATCGCCAGCCCCAGCCCCCGGTGGGAAAGTGCTTGTGGACGTCGACATGGTTCTGGAATCCCAGGGCAAGCTGCTTGAGGTTGTTCATGCATTGGGTCCGACGGGCCGCCTCGCGGGCGGCCTGCACGGCGGGAAGCAAAAGAGAAATCAAAATGCCAATGATGGCAATCACGACCAGCAACTCAACGAGCGTAAAACCCCAGCGTGCCGCGCGTTTGGTATTCATGACCGATTCCTGCTGCCAACGAGTGAGATGAGACAAATGACAATGACACAATATCAGGCCTATTTCTGCATGCTTACTTTCCTGAGAGTCGCAGGGGCAAGCCTCCTTCCTCGAGAAGTGGTGAATCGAAGCCGATGACTCCCCCAAGGAGCGTCTGGCTGTTGTATTTTGCCGGCAGGATCTCGTTGCCGGACGCGTTCTTCTTGGAAACCTCGATGCGATAGAAACCAATTTGCGCTCCCGGTTCCTCTTCCGACATCGAGAGGTGGCACATGCCCGTGGAATCCGTGGTGCCCGTGGCCGCCTTGAAGGAATCCCCCATGAATGATTCCGGCACGAGCGTGACCGTCGCGTCGGGTAGCGGGGCGCCATTGAGGCTCACCTGGGCAGTCAGCAGCATCATCGCGGTTTTAGAGTCACGATAGAGGGCCAGTCGCGACGAGATCTCGGCCGCCGTCAGCCGCCCATCCTTGTCCGTGTCCACGAGCGCCAGCGTGTTCTTCAGAGTCGGAGCCTTGTCTAGCTCCGCACCGTCGATCGCGCCATCCCCCCCCGTATCATACTTGGCAAGGGCGGCCGCGGCGGCAGCATCCACATTCACGGCGGGTGCCTCCAACCGAGGCTCGCCAAAGCAGCCTGCGAATCCTAATACGACACCACACAGCCCAGCGATATAGCGGTTGCGCACCACGTGCTCCCGTTGCAAGGCCACGAACAGGCCTCCCCCAATTCGATAGCCACCAAGTCTAAGCTCCTCGATTAGAAATGTAAACATTTCGCGCATAAGATATGCGCAGATAGAAATGGCCCCTGTTTCTGACCGATAGAAATGTTCCTTCGGCTGTCCGGATCGAGCGGTTGCGTCAGTGCGGTCCGACTTCCGGCTCGATCACGCGCATGGTTTTCCATTTGCCCGAACGGAAGCGCCATAAGAAACAGACGGCCATGGCCAGAATGTAGGCCGAGGCAAAGATCCACGCCCAGAGGATGCTGCCTCCTTCACGCACGAGCACATACGTGGGCACGACCATGATCGGCCACGCGAGGGCGAACGTGAGCAGGGTGACGAAGCGCGTGTCTCCCGCGCCGCGCAGCGCGAACGAGAAAGTCACGTTCACCGAATCGGCTAAAGAATAGAGTGCGGCGCAGGCTAAGAGCGCCGGCACCATTGCCGCCAGCGCGGCGAAGCTTTCCGGATCGCCCTCGCCTTCGAATACACTTACGAGTTGTCGAGGAATCAAGACGTACATTGCCGCTACAAGGCTCATGTAGCCGAAGACCCATTTCAAGCCAGTGTAAACGGATCGCTCTGCCAAATCGGGGCGATCTCCCCCCAGTCGCTGGCCGACGAGGATGCAGACGGCCTGGCCCATGCCCATCATCGGCAGGAAGGCCACCATGTTAAGCCGCACGGTGAGCGTGGTGGCGCCGGCAGCCGCTTCGCCCAGGCGGCCGACAAGCTGCACGAAGACATGGAACACCAGCACATCCAGAAACGCTTGCATGCCTGCGGGTCCGCCATACTTCATCAGGCGGCGGAACAACTCAGACTCCAGCCGCCAGCCGCGAAGCGTATCAAACTCTTCCCGATAGCGAGGCAACAGCATGAGCGCGAGCGCCAGAAGGGCCGAGGTCCAGCTTCCGGCCACGGTGGCCCAGCCGGCGCCGGCGATGCCCATCTCGGGCAGACCGAAGCGGCCAAAAATCAGCAGTTGCGCCAGCAGCACGTTCACGGCCGTGCCGGCGGCTTCGATGCCCAGCACGGTCCAAGTCTGACCGCGGCCGGAGAAGAACCCGTTCACGGCGGCCATCACCAGCATCGGCAGGGCGGCGAAGCTCAGACAACGCAAGTAGGTGACTTCGAGCACTTGCAGCCCGGGCGTATGGCCACCCAACGAGATGAGAAACGGCGCGGCCGGCACCATCAGCAAGAACAGCAGTCCGGCGAAGATGGCAAAGTACACACCCTGCCAGACGGCGGGCCCGACGCGTTTGGGTCGTCCCGCGCCGGTGTATTGGGCCACAAACGTGGAGGCGTAGCCGGCCGTGACCTGCAACATGGCAAACGGCAGCCAGAACCACATCACGGCGGCAAAGGAGGCGGCCAGCTCTCTGGTGTCGTGCCAGGAGAGGAGGATTGTGTCCAGAAAAATCTGGACCGTCATGAAGCTCTGACTCACAACCAACGGGAGTGCCAGTGTGAGCAGCTCGCGACTGCCTCCCGGTTCGGGGCCTGCTGGGTCTTCCGCTGCCGGTTCGGACGCAGCCTCCGATGCGGCAAGCGGTTCCGCCAGTTCCTCCATGCTCCGCCTCCGCCCACTTGTGGATGTTCCGGGGACCAGCCGTTGCGAGTCGACTGATGTCAGGAGTGTTGGCCGCGCGTGCAGGTTCGCTGGCTGGCCACCGAATCGAAGTCGGTCCCTATCTTGCCGTCAATCATCCCGCGAGGCAACCCGTTCGCTGCGTCCTTCTTATCTTGCGCTTCCTGTGCAACCTCAATTTCTCCTGGCAGTTTGACCTAGTCCTAGGTACTCGGCTTGATCATCTGATTGGCAAGCCAAGTTGAGCGGTCTTCATCGCCTCCCATTAGGGCGTCAAATGCCTCCGCATAGACGGAACTGCATTCCTCAGAGATGCGGGGTTTTGGGATCATGAGTTGACTTAGGTCGCCAGGTTCGAATTTCGCTAGGCCAAGGGCATAGTCACGAGCGATGTGCTTTAGTTGCTTTCGGACTTCACTGGTAAGAAGCATAAGCGCCCATGCGTACTGAGCTTCGCGACACAAATGTGCGCTGAATCGCACAGTATAGAGGGTGTTCGTAACCGAGAGACCGTCCATCTCATTGAAGCAGATAGCAGGGCCTTGTTGCGACATTCCGCTCATGAATCCATGTGGTCGCATTGGTAAGGGTGTCAGATACCATGGAGCACGAGTTCGTATCTTATAGGCGTCTTTCCTGCAGCCGCCCTTGTTCAACTGTAGCCTCAGGTAGCGTTGGACAGCTTTGTGCTTAAGAGCAGCGCCCCGTGGCCGAAACAGCCACAGGCGTTCGCCACTCCTGCGAAGATAATCCCATTGCGTTCGGCTGAGTGCTGGGAACCCTATGTGCCGGGCCTTCGAAACAACAGACTGCATGGCAGAAGTCGGAAGGCCAAGGTCCAACCGGTCTTGATCATTCATCAGAAAGTACCGAGCGTCCCCCGTGACAGCGCCGATACCTATCGACATCACTTCGTGCAGCGGAGTCTTGCAACCAGCAACGCTTCCAGCGCCTGATCTTGTTCGATTCGGCGACTTCAAGGTTGGCTGCCTAACTCCTTGCGCTAGTTCGGCTAAGTCGCTATGGACTCTACGGAGCGGACGTCTGGAGGAGGAGCCATGCCCGCGCGCAATTAGAACTACCGATCCATCCTCGACTGCGTCAAATATCGGAACCTTACAGCGATGAACCTCTACGGCCGAAAAAACCATGGGGAGACCACTACGAAGGGCGGCCGCGTAGTTCGCAAACTCGAATGCCGCAGGCAGCACGAACGCCAAGGATCCGCCAGGATTAAGAAGCCGAAGGGCTGCACACAGGAACGCGAACCAGCAGTTGCTCCCAAGCGGTACGGGAGTTCCGTTGGGCAAACTGTGACGCATTGCAGCCTTGCGGACGACAGACGGCACATCGCTGAGCGAAATGAAGGGAGGGTTTGCCACAATGCGATCGAATCGCTTCTCTGTGGCCGCAGCCCAGGTTAGAAACTCCGTGGATCGCTGAACCATTGCATGACGATCCGCTGCTTCGGTGATTGATGAAAGATCAATTCCGGTGACTCGATTCCGATCCACTCTTTGGAGCGCGAGAGCATTCAAAAACGCTCCTTTTCCGACGCAAGGTTCAAGCCATTGAAAATCCAGAGCATCTCCCAGTGTACGCACCATCGCCTTTGCAAGAACCGATGGCGTGTAGACGTCACAAGACGGAGGCGGTAGCACTTTTCTCGGCATAGTCAACGTCCTTTGCCAAAGAACAGGCCATCCGTATCGCTGGGCTTCGCCATTTTCAATGCGATCCACGGAGATCCCCGACTTCGACCAACCTGTTCCCGCTTCCAATCAAAAAGGTCGGTGAGGCGTCTCTGCTGGATGCCATTCCAAAACGGACCATCGCCCTGGTCGCTGACGATGTGTTGGGCCCAAGCGTCTTGAAAAAGCTCCCCTAGGAAAAACTCGATCGCGGCCATTGGCGTCACGAATAAGGACGGTAGACGTGGAACAGTCAGCGCGTGAGGAAAAGGAGGCTCGTCATGCTCGCCTAGGATTTGGGTATGAAAATGACACCCCGGTGCATCTCTTGCACCCACCTCAACCCTCCACATTCCAATGCCATCAGGTCGATCATGCTGCTTGCAACAGACTCGTAACTTGACCGACGCAATTCCGCTGACTTCGAATTGAGTTGGGTTTCCTTTCGCTGGCGGAATCGCCTGAATTTCCCAGCACCAGGAAATCTCACCGAAGACATCGAGTCCACCGCGCCGATTGCCAGGTTCATACAGATTCGATTCAATGGTCCGAAGCGGGACTCCCTCCGCCACCTCCCAGCGAATTTGCCCACGATCGTTGCTGTTCTGAAGTTGCTCGAGGGTCTCGACAAGCCGCCGGAAGATCCCTTGCGATGATGGATCCAAGAAACGACGTGTTAGACGCGACAGCAGTTCCAGTTCGCGACGGAACTCTGCAAAACCAAACCGTATGGAGCTATACATCATTCTCCCTCGGCGGTGTCCAGTCCGCCGAGGCGAAATCGGTCGGCGGCAAGCACGGCGGAGCGCAGGCGCGCTTGTTCACGAACCTCTTGCAACGTTGCCCATGCTTGCTCGGCATAAACCGGCCAGTCGTCTGGTTGGACCCGCACAGCCTCGTTCACATCACACGGTTCGTCTCTAAACCGGAAGTTGCCATCTACGCACACAACCGTGTGGGCTGCATCGAGAGCTTGCAGCTTATTGGCGCACCGCTGATTCAAAACGCCGAGAGTTGTCACCGCGTCAAACGAACCGCCACCCGTTACATCCCAGAGGATTGACTCGACTCCACGATGCCACCAATAGGCAGTGCCGAAGAAATCGTGAAGAGCGCCGCTATACCTTGCCGGCTTGAGAAAGTCAGCCAGCCCGTAGCTCATTGCAACTCTCAGTGAATCCCCAGTCACTTTGAAGCGTGCGGCAAGTCGCGCCTCGGTCCACAGGAAGCAGGGGTACGGCAGTATTCGATGCGCCAACCAGCGGACAAGTCGCAGTCCGTGTTTGCGCACCGTTAGCTCGTGGATCGGTGGATGGCAATCCTCAATGTCCTGCCAAGCCAAGCTTCGCCACCGTTCGCTCGGAAGCTGAAGCCATTCCTGGACCAATCCGACGGTAGCGTCCGCATCATCCGCGGGCCAGGCTTCGGGAAGGGTTCGCGTCGCATGGGCTAGACTGCCGATTTGCCGCATCTGATCAGCATCGTCGGCTTGCTTATCCTATCCAACACCCACTCCAGGTTATTTTGCCGCGCGATAACGTGCAGACGGGAATCAGGTGGAAAATCGGCGGAAAGATCGACAAGATGAGCCGAGCGGAGCACGAAGCTCGTGGGACTGCCTTCGAGTAGTCGATCGTGAGATTTCAGCACCTCCGCCAATGCCAATCCATTCATTGGTTGTAGACAGATCGTCGACCGCTCGTCTCGCTCCTTCCAGGGATCGTCCAAACGATAGTCGATGACGACAACATCCGCATGCTGCAGTTCACTGAGAGACACATCTTGCGGATGGTTGATGCGAAGTTCAAGAGCCGACTCCCAGGCAATCAGCTTGCCTCGCTCATCGTCAGCGTGGTCATCCACAACTAGGACAAATGGCTTGACCATAAAACATCGAATTAGTGTGGAAAGACAAGTTCCAGCGCGGTGGCAAAACCTCGCGCGGGCGCCGCAAATTGAATCGTGGCGCCATATTCTTCCAGGACATTACGAGTAATCGGCAGCCCCATGCCCATGCCCTGTCCGAGGACGGGGTCCGTTTCGATGGTTGTCGACTCAAACGGGCGGAACCATCTTTCGGCATCGTCCAGATCGACCGCAGCCCCCGTGTTTTCGATACGGATTGTGACGCTCCCTTCACGGTTCTCGCGACCCGTTGCCCGAATAGTTCCCTCCACGCCAGCGGCCTTGATGGCATTCGTCAGCAAGTTGGAGAAGATCACGGTAAGTTCCGCTGGAAACATCGGCGGAGATTTCAGGTCCGGAGGGATTCTATTCTCGACTTCGATGCCGCGCCTTGCAGCGGTCGGCGACGTAAAGCGGCAAGCCGCGTCGAATCGATCCGAAAGTTTCTGCCGCGATCGCCGGCGTCGAGCGTCCGGAGAAACGACATCGGTCAGATAGGACGCTTGGCGTTCGATCCCGCGACGAAGATCCTCAATTGCAGATCGCAAGTGCGACAGGCGTCGACGTTGTACAGCCGACAAGGTTAGTTCTTGCGCGATCTCTGCAACCGCCGACTCGAGCGCCTTTGCCATGCCAAGAATACTATTGATCTCATGCACAAACGCGGTCATTTGCGTACCAACGGAAGCGAGCACGCGTAAGATCGCCCCCTCAGTCATCAGCCGTCCATGGACCTCAGCTCCGTGTGAGAATTGCGTCGCTGCCTGGTCGATTCTTGCCTTCGCGCCTTGGATGTCCCCTTGTGCTGCAAGTTGCTTGGCCTCTCGAGCGAGTTCTGTGGCTTTGATGACGGACACTTCGACTGCGTGTTTCAGTTCGAGACGAGACTCGACGTTCCCTCGCCGTGCTTCTCGACGCTCGACTCGCGTGTGCAACTTGGCCGCCGCACGAACACGCACGGAGAGGTAGACAGCAGTCCGGACGATGGATACCAGATGGTCGAAAGATGCATCCGCAATGAATCCTTCACGATTCACGAGCATGCGTAAATTGGGAGCGCCAGACGAGGTTAGAAACACCGCGCCGAAGTATCCCGAGTTGCCGAGGAAGACCAACCCCTCGTTCTCGTCCTCGGCCGAGGCTTGGAATCCCTTTTCATCGAGATAGGAAAGCGTTTTCGGCCGAGTCTTGTAGTCAGCATCCAGCGACAACCAATCATTGTTGGGTTCGCCGTACGGAAGCACTCGGAACCCTTCGTTATAGATTCGCACGCCGTAAGATCGCGAAGTCCATTGCTTAAAGGCTCGGTTGCCGCCACCGCCTTCGCGAATCAGAATGCGAGCATGAAAGTGCGGACCAACTTCATGATCTGGATGAGGAATCGGATAGTCAGCAGTACGGGCATCGGGGAATTCCCGTTTGCCGTTGCTCGTCGGCGAGACACGAAGTCGAACTGGCCCGCGGCGCGAACGGGCATTGATCTCGATCAGCCAATGGGCAGCTTGAGCAACTTGTGGCCAGAACTCCTCCCCGGTTTCAAATGCACCTGACAATTCGCATTGGAAATCAGTCCCCGGGGCGCCGACATCGGCGACAATCGGTCCATCGAACAAGAGACCGCCCTTCACCAATCCTGCGGGCAGATGGATTAGTACGTCGGGCGGCCGGAAGCTCTCCACTTCCGACTGAAATTGCACCAACTCAGTGGGTGTCCACTTCTTCCGCAATCTCTGAAGTGTAATAGTGGTCCCTGGCTTTGCCGCCCGCGGTCGTGGCTCAGTATCTACGACAACCGCGCGGGACTCCTCAATCTCTTTGAAGAGTTCCTTGCTTTCGATCACGTCCCAATCGATGGCTGCCCGAAGAATGACGTTACTCGGGTCGACAAAACCCGGATCTGGACATGATTCGATCTCGATCTTCTTCGCGAGCTTATGTGCTGCTAGCCGGCCGATTCCCTTCGCGCCAGTGTAACGCCGATCGAACTTAGCCGAAGCCCGGCCGTGCGAATCCTTGGTGCGGCCCGCAATGGTCAAGAATCCACGCCGGAACTGATCGGGATTCATCCCTATGCCATGCCATCGTCCGAAATAACAATTCGGCCCCGCTTTGGATCGTCGAGGTTCCGACCGTCAATTATGACGCGTGTGGCGTCTGCGTCGTAGGCATTCTTGATGAGTTCGACGAGTGCCGTCGAGTTTCTCCCAACGAGTAACTCTCCAAGCTCGCGGAAGAGGTGCGTGTCAACCTCGAATCCCTCGAAAGGCATTGGCGACTTCGGTTTGCGTAGACGGATGGATACGAGCTAAGGTGGTGGCATTGATCGATAAGATTCTATCGTCTGCGACGATTCATCACAGCCCAATCAGTCTGACCGCTGAATTCGATCGTCACTCCGGAAGGTCTTGGCCCTTGGTTTCCGGCGCGAACAGCAACAACAGCACGCCGAGGGCAAAGAGCAGGCTCAACAGCGAGGCGGTTTCTTCCAGCGTGAAGGGTTGCTGTAAACCGAGGAAGCCGGGCTTTTGCATCGAGCCTCCGAGGAACAGGATCGGGGCGGCGAGGATGCGGCCGATGTTGAAGCAGAAGCCGGCGCCGGTGGCCCGCATCCGCGTGGGAAATAGTTCGGGGAAATAGATCGCGTAACCGGCGTGCATGCCCAGCGTGAGGAAACCGAAGATGGGGAGTGTGATTTGAAGAGTTAGCGGCGTGATCTCGCCTCCGAGCAGTGATGGGATCGCTCCCTGAAACACGAACAGCGCGCTGAGCAGCCCGCCGACATGGAAGGCCAGGAACGTGGCGCGCCGGCCGATGCGTTCGCACAGGGGACCAAAGGAGAGCAGCCCCAATCCGCCGCCGGCCGTGACCAGCAGCATGCCGATCATCTCCTGACGTTTGAGCGCGGCCTGAAACTCGCGGCGGTTCTCCTCGCTGGCCGCGGGCTGATAGTGTTCCTCATAGCCGGCGACGAAGATCTTCTTGTACAAGTCTTTGCCGTAGATGTGCGTGCCCCAGAAGGTGGCCAGGCCAATGGTCGCCAGCCCGACGCCGATGATGGTGTGCCGCAGCCAGCGGCCCTGAAACAGATCGGACAATCGCCCCATGCGGCGCGTGAGATCGGTCAGGGCCAGGCTCTGCGCCTGCTGCCAACTCTCCGGCTCCTTGAGGCTCCAGCGAATCCAGATGATCAAGAGCGCGGGCACGGCGCCCAGGGCAAAGCCCCAGCGCCACGCATCGGGACCGAGGTCTTTGTTGCCGATGAGGAAATACCCGGCGGCGACGGCCAGGAAGGTGCCCAGCACGCTGGAAGAGTGAAAGATTCCCAACGACCAGGCCCGCGCGCGTGCCGGGAACACCTCGGCCACCAGGGCGCTGGCGACGGCCCATTCTCCGCCGACTCCCATCGCCACCAGGAAACGCAGACCGGCCAGATGCCACCAGTGTTGCGAGAAGGCGGAGAGGCAGGTGAAGGCCGAGTACATAATGATGGTGTAAGTCATCGTCCGCTTGCGGCCGATGCGATCGCTGAGCACGCCGAAGGCCACGCCCCCCAGCGCCCCGCCCAACAAGAACGCCCCGAACGTGATGTTGTTGTAGTAGGCCACCGCGCCGCGCTGCGATTCGTCCAAGAGCGCCGGCATGGCCTCGTTCATGCTGGCCACGAAGATCTGCCCCTCAAAGACATCGAACACCCAGCCCAAGGAGGCGATGATCAGCACCAGCCACTGATAGCGGGAGATACCTTCGTACCAGCAATTGTTTGGTTCATCCTTCATCCTTCATCCTTCCGGCGTCGCGTCCCACGCTTGGGCAAACACCTCGTTCCCCATCTCCGTGTAAGGATTCTTAAAACTCTCCTG
>JBGTDH010000084.1:0-2279 GCA_041748435.1 Pirellulales bacterium | reverse complement strand
CCCCGGCCAGCAAGTGGCGTTGTTGCACGTGGGACGGCTCCCAGGCGGAAAGCGGTATTTCGTGCGGCGCGAAGAATGTGCGCGACCGGATGCCGCGATGCCGCAGCCACAGCGGCTCCAAGCACCAAGCCGGCTGCACCGCGTGATACCAATGATCAGGATGCGAGCCATTGTTGCGGGCTTGCAGTCGTTCCAAGGATGTCGTGATTCGCAGACCTTCTTCGCCTTCCACACGCATCAAGCGAGAGGAACATTCCGGTGTGAGGATGGCTAGTTGCTCGCAATAGTCGTCCCACAGATCGTGCGGCGTCAGGTGCAGCTCGGCGATCTGTGAGAACGGAATCTCGCTGGGACCCTCGGCCAAGAGCAATCGCACCGAGTCCGATTGCCATCGCAGGGCGCGAAAGGTCAGTTGGCGGCCATCGCGATGAAAGAGCGTGCCCGGCTGATAGCGGTCCGTGCCGCGGCTTTCCCAAACCACGCGCCGCAGCCATCGGGAGAGCACCCGCACTGGCTTACGCTGCCGCGGATCGGGAAACGGCACGCTCACCGTTGGCTCGACCACCAGGTGTGGCAATTGCCGATCGTAAGGGTTTTCCGATCCTGTGGCGTATCCGAGCACGCGACAGGGAAGCCGATCGCCCCCCACCTGCTCGACATATTGCGTCGGGAGCGTCGCCAGCGATTGCGTGGTGTCAATCACCCAGCGCACCGGCGTCTGGGGATCGAGCAGCTTGCGATCTGCCAGCTTGGGCTCGGCTTTGGTGTCGTACCAGTCTCGAATCTCCTCGCCGACGACCCGCGCGCCATCGGTGAACACAGCGCTGTACCGTTCCGCGGCCGGGAGGCGGTAGACACTCCCGGCAAGGAAGCAGCCGGCAAGAAAGAGGATTAGAATCGGGCGGGGCAGGGGCATTGGACTATTGTATCTGCCCGATCCAGCCCCAGGTAGCCTGCGAAAACCCTCGGCCGCGTCAGGGCTTGCGCAAAACGCTCAGATTGACGCGGAACGATTCATGTTCGGGGGCAACCGCCAGGCCCGTTTCCAACAGCCAGACAGCGCGGGAAGTCTGTCCGTGCTCGGCCAGATAGAGGGCCCAGTTATTAAGAGTGGCGAGCAAGTTACCGCGTGCCGCGGCGCTCTCCGGGTCCAGACGATGGGCGGTGTAACTGGCCGCCACGGCCGCCGCAAACTCCCGCTGAGCCAGCATCGCCAGACCGCGGTTGTAGTAGACCGAAGCGATCAGCGCCGCATCGTCGAGTTCGCGCGCCTGCTCCACGCTTTGCCCCGAAGAAACTGCACCCTCGCGGGCAATGCTTACCGCATGTGCCGGCTCAGACTCGCTGACCAGCATGAACCATCGCGGGCAGGTCGTTTCCACCAGCGTTCGCTGACCACCGACAAGCAACACGCTTTGCAGATGCCCCGGCAATTGTCGAGCTACTGCGGTGATTTGAAACTCGGCGGCCAGATGTTGCCAAAGCAGTGTGGCGCTGACGCAGTTAAAACGGCCTGTGCAAAGCGTGTCGGCGAGATCGCTGGCATCGTGACGATATCCGCCGCCGAGCAAGTCTCGATGCATCAGCAGGAGCAGGGCGGCTGCCCGCTGAGACTCACTCCCCCCCACGAGTTGCTGCGATTTCCAGAGGGCGACGCGCTCGGATACCACTTGCAGGCTGCGGGCGATCATTTCTTCGCTCGCCCCCGAGGCTGCTAAGGCCGCCTCCAGCACGCTATGCTGATCGAGCCGGCCATCGGCCAGATCGTTCAGCAGTCGCTGTTCGGAGACCCCGCAGGGAAGGCACAGTTCGGGCGGTAGCACGATCTGCGCCGCGGCGGAGGACGCCCAGCAACAGGAAATCAGGAGGGCCAGGATTCGCATCACGGGCGGATTCTGCCGAATTAATCGGAGTTGCCGAATGTTCCGGTGGCGAAAACTCCACCACCGCTGCAAGCATAGGTTGCGTTTTGGCCACGCGACACGTGGAAGTTTATCCCGATCTAACCCGCGGACGATCTAGACAATCGTGGCGGGGAGTCCTAAACTGCCTGATTCCCGCTGGTTGCGTTCGTTGCTATCACAAGACACCCAGGTCCGAAACAAGATCGATGCGAACAAAGGAGGAAGCGTGGTTAAGTTGAACGTCCGGGATCGCGAGTCCATTCAGGAGGCCGTGCGTCGTTTCCGCAAGTTGGTGGAGCGCAGCGGCATCAAGAAGGAGATGCGTCGCAAAGAGTACTACGAGAAGCCCAGCGAAACCCGCCGCCGCGCCCGCCT
>JBGTDH010000083.1:0-6371 GCA_041748435.1 Pirellulales bacterium | reverse complement strand
CAGGCGCTCGATGGCGCTCTCGATTTCTGTTATCGTGTTCATAATCGCATCATAGTGGGATGACCGACGTCAGACAACCGCGTCATCGCCTGCTGTGCGATCGACTAGCCGGGTGCCCAGCGTCGCTTTCGCTGATTTTTTGTCCTTGCCAATTGCCGCCCCGTTACGGACAACGGGAACCATTGTGCGACCGACCGATGTCAAGTTGGCGAGCATTTCTGTAGGACCAAGCACCTGAACTACTCTTACCCCCGGAACATCCAACGTCCCGATGCTACCGACCCGCAAAGGGAAGGTAATCTTGGGAACGACGAGATCATTGCGATTGTCTGCTCCCCAGTTCTTAACGCGCTCGTCTTTCGCCGCCTTGGTCGAAGAACCTCTGAAAACCCCTTTCGTTTGCAGCAGCAGCTACGGATGCGGCAAATAACAGAACGGACAAGATTCGACAGCACATTCTACAGAAGTCACTGAGTCCGAGGACTGTATGGCAACTGCGCGATCGGTCCGTCAGTATAGCGAGACATTCAACGGAAAACACAAAGGGCCAGCCACACTTGCCACCGCCTTTCCGGGAATGGTCTTCCGGGCTTCTACTCCATGCCCTGCTTGAAGGGTCGCCTACGTTGGCACAGCGTCGTTTCTTACTCCGCGCTGCTAGGGCGCACGCCGGTGCCTTGGCGACGGGTCAGAGAGTCGCCGAGGTCGGCGCGCGCGGTGTCGGCGAGCGCCTGCAAGCGCTGGACAACGTCGGGGTGCTTGTCGGCCACGTTGCGGCTTTCGCTCACGTCATCGTGAAGATCGTACAGCTCCAGGCCGCACTTCTCGACGCGGTAGCCGTGCCGAGAGGCGATGCCTTCCAACCCGGATTGCGTGATCGACGCGGGCTTGAGATTCGCGAAGTTCGCGGGTTTGCCATTCGTGCCCGGCGTGCCGTTCACCACCAGAAACGGGTGAGGAAAATGCAGCTTCCAGTTGCCCGCGCGGAGGGCGTGCAACTCGCCCCCGTTGTAGTAGAGGTAGCTCTCGTGCGGAGTTTTCGCGCCTTCCCGCCCCGACATCAGCGGCCAGATGTCCTGGCCGTCGATGCGGTTGGCCGACAGGCTGGCGCCCAGCAACCCGGCGATCGTGGGCAGCAGGTCGATGGTGGCGGCCACTTCGTGGCACTCCTGTCCGGCGGGGATCTTGCCCGGCCAGCGCATCAGTCCCGGCACCCGCACGCCCCCTTCGAACGCGGTGAGCTTGCCGCCTCGCAACGGGCCCGCGGAACCGGCGTGATCGCCATACGATAGGAACGGGCCATTGTCCGAGGTGAAGATCACCAGCGTTCGATCGTCCAGCTCGTGCTGCTTCAAGGCCGCCAGAATCTCGCCAACCGAGGCGTCCAGCTCTTCGACCGTGTCGCCGTACAGTCCGCCGGCGCTGGTGCCGCGAAATCTCTCCGAGGCATGAATCGGCACGTGCGGCATCACGTGCGGCACATACAGGAAGAACGGCTGGCTCTTGTGGCGCTCGATGAAGCGCACAGCCCGCTGGGTGAACATGCCGGTAAACGCCGCCTGATCGGGCTCTTCGGCGATGACCTGTTCGCCCTCGATCAGCGGCAGCGGCGGAAACGTGCGGACGATGGGATGAAACTTGTTGCTGCAATCGTTGGGATAGGGAATGCCCAGAAACTCGTCGAATCCGTGCCGCAAGGGGCTATAGGCAGGCAGGTGTCCCAAATGCCACTTGCCGTACAGGGCGGTGGCATAACTTTTTTGCTGGCAGAGTTCGCCCAGCAGCAGCTCGTTGCTCCCGATGCCGATCTTGCTGGTGTGATTCAGCGCCCCTTGCAGGCCCACGCGCACGGCGTAACAGCCGGAGAGCAAGGAGGCTCGGGAGGCGCTGCACACTGCCTCGGAGACATAGAAGTTGGTGAACCGCATGCCTTCGCGAGCCAGGCGATCCAGATGTGGCGTCTTGATGCTCTTGGCCCCATAGCAGCCCAGGTCGCCGTATCCCAAATCGTCTGCCATGATCAGCACGATATTGGGCGGCGCATCCGCCGCCGCGGCGATCCCGTCCAGCTTCCCAGCCACCAACCAGACGATAAGGGACCACAGAATCATTGCGAGTGTGCGGTTTTGCCAGCTCATGACTATTTCCTGATGGTTCCATCGTGATATTCGGTCTCGCCGCAAATGACCAACACGTCCGGATAAGAAAACAGGCCGCGACGCGTTTCGCCCGACGTGAAGATTGGCCCGCTGCACACCTTGGTGTCTTTGGTGCGAGCGCGGCAAGGAGTGCCTTTGAGTTGGGCCACCAACGACCCCACGGTATTCGCCGAAATGTCCCCATCAGGGCCGCTCTCTCCCGCCATGGCGATAATGGCGCCATCCCGATAATAATGACGATTCTCCGAGGTCCGCTCGAGGGAGAGATACTCACTGACCGTGTACCCCGGCGCCGTCGGTTTTCTGATCGGAAGTCCCATGGCAGCTCCAGGCGACGAGCAATTTGGCCAGTTTCCGCGACCTCAGGATTATACCATCACGGCTCGCGCCGAGAGAGGGGCCGAGACGATGAAAGAGCTATGCCTCGTAGCCGCGCGGATGTGTCGAGTGCCAGCGCCAGGCGGTCGAGACAATCTCTTCAATCTGGGTGTAACGCGGCGTCCAACCGAGTTGCTCCCGCGCGCGACGAGCATCGGCAATGAGTTCCGGCGGGTCCCCTTCCCGGCGCGGGCCAACGACGGCGGGTATCTTGTGCCCCGTCACGCGCCGGCAGGCGTCGATCACTTCCCGCACGCTGTAGCCGCGGCCGGTGCCGAGGTTGAGCTGCAAACCTTGTCCCGGTTGCAAACGGTCGAGTGCCCGCAGGTGCGCATCGGCCAGATCGTCGACATGTACGTAATCACGAATGCACGTGCCGTCGGGCGTGGGATAGTCTTCGCCGAACACCGAGATCTGCTCCCGCTGCCCCAGTGCGACTTGCAGCACAAGCGGAATCAGATGGCTCTCCGGCGTATGATCCTCGCCAATATCTCGTTGCGGGCTGGCCCCCGAGGCGTTGAAGTAACGCAGCGCCGCGTACGCCAGACCATGGGCATGGGCATAATCGGCCAGCGCCCGCTCCACGACCAGCTTGGTGAAGCCATAGGGATTGATCGGATTCTGCGGCGCGTCCTCCGAGATGGGCATCTTTTCGGGGACGCCATAGGTGGCCGTGGTGCTGGAGAAGACAATCCGCCCCACACCGGCGGCTCGCATCGCTTCCAAGAGCGAGAGGCTGCCCCAGACGTTGTTCTCGTAATACTTCCCGGGATGACTGACCGATTCGCCGACGAGGGCAAACGCGGCAAAGTGCATCACGGCCTCGATGCGATGTTCCCGCAGCGCCGCTTCCAGCCGTGGTCGGTCCGCCAGGTGGCCCACAATCAGCCGCTCCGCCGGACAGGCGCCGCGATGTCCGGCAGACAGATTGTCGTAGACCCACACTTGATGCCCGGCCTGAGCGAGCCGCCGCACCGCGTGGCTGCCGACATACCCCGCGCCGCCCGTCACCAGAATATTCATCCGCTGCTCTCCCCATTCTCGACCGCAATCGCGCCAACCGTTGCCGGTGGAAAAGTCTACCACGCTTTAGCCACCGCGGCGCAAGAGCCGAAGCAAGGGATAGCACTCGGAGCATCGAAGATGGCCACCGTATCCCGCAAACCTGCCAAAACAACTTCGGCCGCGGACCCGAGCAAGTCGGCTACGCGGCCTCCGGATCATCCGTGGGTCAACGCCTTCATCGACTATCTGCGCAGCGAATGCCATCTAGCCGAGAACTCGACGGCCGCCTATCGCCGCGACATGCGGCGCTTCATGGGCTGGCTGGCCGGCCGGCAAGTGGCGAAACTGACGATCCGCGAGCTGGCAGATTACGCCACATTCCTCAGCGAGCAAAAGCTCGCGCCGCCTTCCATTGCCCGCCACCTGGCATCGCTCAAGGTCTTCTTCCGCTATCTGCAATTGGAAGGGGTGCTGAGCGACAACCTCGTCGAGCTGCTCGGCAGCCCCAAGCTCTGGTCGCGGGTGCCGCACGTGCTGTCGCATGGCATGGTCGATCAATTGCTCGATAGCCCAAAGACAGGCGAGCTGTTCTGGCGGCGCGATCGAGCGCTCCTGGAGCTGCTCTACGCCACGGGCTGCCGAGCCTCGGAGCTATCCAACTTGCGGCAGGCCGATCTGCATCTGAACGAGAGTTTCTGCCGCTGCCGGGGCAAGGGAGATAAGGAACGCCTCGTGCCGCTCAACCCGCGGGCCGTCGAGGCCGTGGCTGATTATCGCGATCAGGAGCGGCCAATCTTAGCAGGGAAGGCCCGCAACTCGGCCGATTGGCTATTGCTCTCCAAGAGCGGCAAGCGGCTGCGACGGGAGCGCATCTGGGAAGTGGTCAAGCGGCATGTGCTGCGCATCGGAGCGAATCCCGATGTCAGCCCTCACACGTTGCGACACAGCTTTGCCACGCACCTGCTGGCCGGCGGGGCCGACCTGCGGCAAGTGCAGGAGCTGCTCGGGCACGCCAGCATCAACACCACGCAGATTTATACGCACGTCGATCCGACGCGGCTGAAGGCCGTGCATCGGAAGTTTCATCCGCGCGGCTAAAGCGTTTTTCGCTTGCCGTCGCGGTGGCTGGCCCGCGCTTCGAACACCACGGTCTGCGCACGATAGACGTCCTGCAGGCTGGAGGTGCTGCGCACGAGGCTGGTCACGCTGCGATGAAATTGCGCGAGCATCGTCTCGCCGACGGGCCGCTCGCTCTCCAGCGATTCCATGTTGCGCCCCGCCTTATCGAACCAGGTGAGGCTCGAGGGAAGATCGATGAAGGCGATGCCATGCTCGCACGCCACTTGCAACGCGGCCGGCGGACGGAAGGCCACAGCCTCATGCCAGGCAGCCGGCATGTAGCGGCCACAACTGATCTGCGCGGTGGCCCCGTGCCCGACACCTTCGCCGGAGAAGTCGAGGCTCATCATCTGATAGTCGGCATCGTCCGACTCGCTCTGCTTGTAGTGGGCAATGCCCATCACCGAAGTGGGATCGCGCCCCACCACATAACGGCACCAATCGACGAGCTCTACGACGTTCGGCAGGCTGGGATCGTCGATCACGCAATCCTTGCGCGCGGCGTTGGGCGCTTCGGCCGGGACGCGCGTGTGACAGAACAGCAGCCGCGGCGCGCCCAGCCGCGTGGCGATCAGTTCTTTCAGACGCAACGTGGCCGGTGCGTGCCTGCGCGGCAACTCCGCCATGAAGGCAATGCCCGACTGCTCCACGCGCTCGCAGATGCGGCGGGCCACGTCGTGATCGATGCCCAAACCTGTGACGCAATAAATGGCCTTGCCGGCATCGCAAGCGGCAAAGACGGGCATGACGCCAAACCATTGCCCGGAGAGCAGCAAGATGGCGTCGACATCTTCGCGCTGGGTAAGTGCCCGGAACCCATCCACGGGAGCGGCGTTGAACTCCCGCGCCGCCTGCTCGGCCAGATGCGCCACGGGCTCGCAGATGGCCCGCACTTCGTAGCGGTCTCCCAGGGAGCGCAGCGCCGGCCGATAGCGAGATTCCCAGGCAGGTCCCAGACCGACAAGGCCGACGCGAAGCTTCATGCGTGCTGAGGCAGAAACGAGGAGGCGGTGGATGTCGCCGAATTATAGCGGCTCTCGATCGCCGCGCCCAATCTCTCCCTCGGATGGTAGTGCCCCGCTTTCCGCTACGGTCATTAGGCCAGCGCTCCAGGGCTAGCGTCGCAAGCCATTCTTGTCGCTTCGCGATGTCTTCCTTCGTCCATTAATAACCCGGAAGCCTGGGCGGGCCTCAACGGGGCGAAGAACGGCGGCTATGATGCCGAAACGGGCGGGGCACGTCTGGAGTTTTGACGAGCTTTTCGCGGACGTCCTGAAAGGCATAGGCTGACGTGATGAAAAAACCTTCTTGGAAGAAGATCGATTGGGGCCATTACCAGTTGCAGGCCCACGACGGCACAGTGCTCGGCACGATCCGCGAGAACCATAAGACTGGATGGTGGCACACGTTCCGCGGCAAGCGCGGCGAGTTTCTCGGCAGGTTCGGCATCTTCAATGACGCGAGGAATCGGATCAAGGAAGCTGTGCTGGCGGGCGACTCCTGACGGGCCAGCAACAAAAACTTTAAGACACTCCCCCGCGGATGAGCTGATGGGATTCTCGCATCGGCCTAGTTGGACAGCGCCACTTTGGTGCTGTAGTTGGTCGTAAGTCGTGGGTTGGAAACGCCGTGGGTCATGGGCTGTCCTTGCGTTCGAGGCACGACTTGATCCTGTCGGCATCGATGCCCAACTCGTTGAGTCGGCGTCGT
>JBGTDH010000082.1:0-3293 GCA_041748435.1 Pirellulales bacterium | reverse complement strand
AGATGAAAAGTGATTCGGTAACGCTGAAGCCAAATACCGTATTGAGGAAGTTTGCGGCGCGCAGAAAAGTCGACTGCCCGTGGATGACCAGGCCGCCGCCGCCGGACACGAAATTCTGGATTTCTGTTATGGCCGCCGCGGAAAGCGCCGGGGCCAGAGCTGCCACCTCTTGATCGGGAACCAACAGCACGCCGACGTTGGACAGCGCCGTGCTGAAATCGGCTGCGGCGGTGCCCGTGAACGTGTTGAAGGTGTATCCCAGAGACTGCAACGATGCCTGAACCGTGTCCGATTCGGCCGTCGAGCCCCCTGCCGTGTCGACGAAGGCTCCGTTATCGAACACCGCGACCGTCGGCGCCGGGGCGGTTAGATCGCCGGCCACCTGGAACCAGAAGTTGTTTGCGCCGCCGGGCCGGCCGTCGGCATCGCCATCGACGGCAATGCCCGTTGCATCGAGCAGGCGCGCCGTGGGATCGGGCGTGAAGTTCAGCCGCAAGTCGTAGCGTCCCTGCGTTGTGCCGCCGAAGCCGCTGTCGGCAATCGTCGGATCGAAGTTGGTGTTGCCCGTGCTGGTGACGGCGACGAAATACGTTCCGGGCGTCAGCCGCAGCTCGAGGTAAGCATCTTCGCTGTAGTAATCGTCGTTGCGGGCGATCAGCTCACGGTCGTTGGTACGATTGACCAGCGCCGCGGCGCCGCCGAGGTTCATGGCGGCCGCGTCGATCAGACGCACGCGGTTGAACTCGACGACCGGCTTGACTTCGAAGCCGGCCACGCTGCTGACGGCCGCAGCGACTGCCTGCGCCAGATCCTCGGAGGTGCTGGTCAGCAGTTGGCCCACCGGGACATTTGGCGTGAGGAACGGAACGGGAACGCGGCCGGAAGTGAACGTGCTGTTGTTGTCGAACTCGAACGTGATCGTCCTGCCGCGGCCATCGGTCACGGTGAAGGTCTGGCCGTCCAAGCCCGCCGCGACGCCACCGGCCGCCGGGGCCTGGAGCGCATGCACGCGCCCATAGAGCGTGAGCACGCTGTCCAAGAGGCTGGCGTTGGTGAGCCGTTCGGCAATGGTTTCTGCCGAGAACAGGCCGTTCTGGTCGACAACGAACTGGTACAAGTCGATATCGTTGCTTTCCGGCCGATACAAATACTGTCCGTGAATGATATCGGCGTCGCCCGGGAACACCGGCTCGCCCAGGATGCCAAACTGCGTTGGCAGTTGCGGCACGCCGACGGTTCGGTCCGGTTGGTCGCCCGCTCCGCCGGGGCGGTCGCCATCGAAATGACCGATGCCCAGCAAGATGCCGATCTGCCGCATCGCCTCTTGAAACCACGATCTGCCCGGCGGGCCGCCGTACTCGCTGGACCAAGCTTCCGAGTCATCCATGATCGCCAGCAGGACGGAATTTACCGGAGAGCCAACCCGCAAGCCCGTGCCCGTGTCGACCGGGAAGTTCGGCAGCCCGGAGATGCCCATCAAACCGCCTGCCAGGTCCGTGCCTGCCCCTTGAGGGACCTGATCGGAAACGGCTCGCATGTCTCCCGTGACCACCGTAATTCCCAGGCTGGGCGTTCCTAGCACCGGGTTGGTCTCGACGAACCGCACGCCGAAATAATGGCTATAAAGATCGAACACCTCGCGGGCACGTTGCTTCTGCTCCGGCGTGATCTGGTTGAAGAGCGGCGTGCCCGTGGGGCTGACGCCATAGTCGGAGCGGAAGTCGTAGTAGATCGTGGTGATGCCGGCAGTATGGTCGGCCGGGGCCGCCACGTGGGTTTCCCCCGCGATTTGCCGATGTCCAGGCTCGTTGTTGGCGCCCGGCAAGTCAAACGCGTAGCTTTGGGGCTCGATGGCGGCGGAAACGATGGTGCTCTGCACGCCCTGGTCGGCGACTCCCGCGAGCGTGCCGACGCTGGTGGTGTCCGGCGCGGCGAAGCTGGAGCCCGGGTCCTGGGAAGGCAATGCCAGATTCACGAGGTCCGGCAGACGCGGCGCGGCGAGCGAAGCCAGCACGTCGTTATCGCCCACGCGCAGGCGGAAGGTACCCGCGCCCGTGCCGGGCAGGAGGTCCAGACGGTTGGCAAACGTCAGCTCTGCTTTGGAGATCCGTGTGGCCGGGTTGAACGTGTAGTTGATGCTCGTCGGCGCGAAAATCACGTCGTCGGCGTTAGTTTGCGTCTCTTTGGTAAAGATCAACTGATAGAAGGACGGATTCTCCGCGCCGCCGGCAACATTGCCGTCGGTAAGCTCTTCGCTGAAGTAAACGTCGATGCGGTTGTCGAACTGCACCAGCGGCAACGCCGTGTCATCGATCGGCTGCGGCACCACGGCCACCACTTGCGGGCCAAGGTTCAGCCGGAATCGCTCGGGCGGAATGGGGATGCCGTCGTTGAAGGCGTCGCCAAGCTGGTTTCTCAGCGGCGCGCCGCTGGCGGCAATCGTGACCTGATAGAGGTCGTCGGGCAGCGTGTCCCGGAAGCGCAGCACCACTTCGTTGGCGAAGTTGCCGATGCCTAAAAAGCCCGGCCGCAACTCAAGATCGGGGGACGTGCCCTCAATGGGCATGGTCAGCGGATCGTCGAAGACGCCATCACCGCCCGCTCTGAAAACCCTGATCGCGCCCAGGGTGTCTTCATCGATCGCCTGGCCGGCGTTGAAGACGAAGGTCAGTTCGCGCGGCGCCACCTGACGGACTTGCGGCAGGCCGTCGGGACCCACGGTCCGGAGATCCGGTCCGTTATTGGGGAGAATGGCCACCAATTCCGGTCCCAAAACCGCCATCAGCACGCGTTCTTCCAGCGGCTCCACACGGGAGCTGTGGTACGCTAAAGAGTTTAGCTGCTTACTCTTAGGACTTTTGGATCCTTTACCTGCGCCACGTGCCCTCAAGGCGCGTAGTGAGCGCGTAATCTCCATGGAATCCCCTTCGAGTCTGTTCACCGCGGTTGACGTTGGAAGCTCAACAAATTCTCGTCAGCACCTGCTGGAGAAAACCCCTTTCGATTCTCATTGGCAAGTTGGACGAAATCAACAACTAAGTTACAAATTGCAAACTTCGCCCAATCGGCAGGCTTGCAGGGGCTGGAGGCGAAGGGAAAATGGTCGCTGGGAGCGACCATGTCCGGGGGCGTGAAATGAAATGAAACGCAATTTGCAACAGTACACGCGTCGGGATGACACTTTGCCGTTTACCTATAACTCGCAGTTTCGCGCGATCCTTCCTCTGCGAGCCCTGCGCCTCTGCGTGACACGTCGTACGTGATGTGGGAGCCAGGAATCTCACGCAGAGGCG
>JBGTDH010000081.1:0-3912 GCA_041748435.1 Pirellulales bacterium | reverse complement strand
ACGACGCCGACTCAACGAGTTGGGCATCGATGCCGACAGGATCAAGTCGTGCCTCGAACGCAAGGACAGCCCATGACCCACGGCGTTTCCAACCCACGACTTACGACCAACTACAGCACCAAAGTGGCGCTGTCCAATTAGAGTGATTGGTGGTAGCGTATAGTCGTATCAGCGTGCATGATACGACGTTCGGATTCGGTTCGCGTCCGCAAGCCTTTGGTAGTGTGGTCGTTGAGTCTTCCAGCTTGGTCGTAACTCAGGTCGTATCATGCCTGTCCCCACCCCCAAGTTCCAGGGCATGCTGCCATCGACGGTTTTGTGCATGACGATCGGCGGGGATCGCTGCGCGGCTGGCTGTGGACAATCACGCTCAACAAGCTGCGCGACTGCGCCGCCGCGGCCCCCCAGCGCGCGGCGGTTCGGACTGGCAACAGCGTCTGGAAAACCTCGCCGAGGGATCGCTCGCCGAATCGGTTGGTCACCGAACGGTAAGGCCATGTTGTCGGTCGATTACTTATCGGGACGGTTGCGATTCTGGCAAGCCCGGTCCACGGCTGCTTTCACAGTAGTGGAAGATCATCCGGGCATCGTCAACACGGTCGCCTGGTCCCCCAATGGGCGAAAAGTGGCACTTGGAGCCAGTCACGTCAACGGCGCCATCGTGTGTGAGCCCCACAGTCCTGATGGGGAAGCGGTGATGGTTCCGGTGGGTGCGAGCAATGTTTCGGGTGTCTGCTGGTCGCCCGATGGCAAATGGTTGGGAATGAGCAAATATCCGGATGGACACATATTGGAAGTCGCATCACGCCAGCGAAAGTTTGGGTTTGGGTGGAGATTCGTCAGGAATAGCGGCATCGCTTGGTCTCCAGACGGCGAGTTCATCGCGCACCTCGACAACAGCCCTAGCACTGGCTGCGTGCGCCTTTTGGATTCTTCCAGTGGGGAACGTGTTAAGACTCTACAACTTGCCGAAGTGCATCAAGGCAGACGCCTGCGCCGGATCGCATGGTCGCCGGACGGGAGGAACCTGGCCGCCGGTGTTGAGTCGGGAGATTCGGTCTCGGTTTGGGACGTTAACTCGGGGGAACTGGCGCACGAAATGGCACTTGATGGCGACATGAACGGATACGTGACGGCCTTGGCCTACTCACCAGATGGTCGAATTCTTGTGGCCGGGGACGACAGCACCAGCCTTCATTGGTGCGATGCGGCATCAGGTAAGACTCTTCACCGTGTCAAGCGTCTGGATGGCGGATATGGCGTCGGTGCACTTGCATGGCATCCAGATTCAACGAAGTTCGCCTCGTCGAATTCCGCGCTGATTCGGGTGTGGGATACGGAGTCACGCACGATTCTACGATTGATCAAAGGAAATGCGGGAGGCGTCACCGATCTGAGCTGGTCGCCAGATGGGAAGGCGCTGGCATCCACGGGATATGACGGCAGCGTTCGATTCTGGGATCCAATCTCCGGTGAGCCGCGCGGCAGGTACGTTGTGTTGCGTGACTCGCAAGTTCTCGCTCTGAATCCACACGGGCACTGGCGCACCACGCCGCAGGTGCGGGAAATTCGCCAGTCCGGTTTGATGAGGGGAGAGGAGACAGGTTCGCCTGTCCCTCTCCTACTCTCCCGTTTCCTTTCCTTCCGCCATCACTGGGGAGCACGCAACCTTCGAGGGCCAGGAAACGCTCACCCCCGCGGAGTTCGCCGCCAAGTACAACTGGAAGAACGATCCGACGCAGGTGAAGCTGGTTGGAGAGTAGGTCAGGTTTGCAACCTGACGAGTCACGCGACAAGTTACCAACCTGTCTCACGTGCATCCTGCGCTGGGGTGGCGATGCAATTTGGAGAATCGAGACCTGCGGCTATAATCGGAGTGGAGACTTGAACCATGAAGATCCCGATTCTGATTGAAACGACCGCCGGACAGCGCTATCGGGCGCGCGTGGGCGAGCCGTTCGTGGGCAGCGTCGAAGGTGATTCGCCCGAGGCGGTCCTGGAACTGATGAAACAGCAGATCGAGACCGCGTCGCGCAGGGGGCTCGCATTGCGACGCTTAATTTGCCCAACGGCGACAACCCCTGGCTGGACGGGGCTGGGATGTTCCGAGACGAGCCGCTGTTCGACGAGTGGCAGCAGGCGCTCACGGAGTATCGCCGCGAAGCGAATCGCCTGGCTGATGCCCCATGACGCGGTTCGTCCTGGATACCGACCTTGTCTCCCTGTTGCAGCACGGCAACGCAACCGTGGTGGAGCGAGTGGGCAGGCATCGTCCGGACGATGTGGCTACGACGATCGTTACCATCGAAGAACAACTCTCCGCGTGGCACACGTTGTTGCGGCGGGCCAAGACCGCCATAGCACTTGTTCCCGTCTACCGGCGGATGAGCGAGACGGTTCTCTTCTTGAGTAAGCTGCCTCTGCTGACCTTCACGGAAAGTGCGGCGAAGCTGTACGAGCAACTCTGCAAGCAGAAGCCGCGAACTGGTCGAATGGACCTGCGTATCGCTGCGATTGCTCTCGCCCATCAGGCGACTTTGGTGACTCGCAACGTGGCCGACTTTGAGGGCATCGAAGGTCTTGCCGTCGAGGACTGGTGTCGCCAAGAGTGAGCGAGTAGAGATCTTGCCGGCGTCCAGCCGCTGGAGATTTCCGCCTCCGGCCACTACCGGGCCGACGCCGATGTCTCCGAGCACATCCGCTACGTCGTACAAACCGACGCTGGCCAGGAAACGCTCACGCCGGCCGAGTTCAGCGCCGAGTACGGCTGGAAGAACGATCCGACGCAGGTGAAGCTGCTGGCGGAGTGAGCGCGGACCAGGGCTGTTGGAGAGCGTTTACGAAGAGGCGCTGCCTGGGAACTGACGCAAGCCGGGATCTAGTGCTGCAGGAGCCAATGCCTATCCCGTACAAAGGACACGTTTCTTGCCACGCCGCTCAAAATCGATTTGATCGAAGGTCTTCGAGGCCCAAACGCTGACCTACTTGCGACTGACCGGACTCAAGCTCGGACTCGTGGTCAATTTCGGCGAGCGGTTGGTGAAAGACGGAATTCATAGAGTCGTTAACGGATTGTGACCGGCCGGTTCACGCGGCCGGGTTGTAGGCGCGTAGGGCGGGACGATCCACTAGACTGTGAAGTCAGCGTAACCCCGCTTTGCCCGCCTGGAATTGACCCGCATGCCTCAGCCCGTTCCGAGCGATGCCGCCGTGAGTCCGACGCAGGTTCGCTACGTGGTGATTGGCTTGATCACCCTGATGTCGGCGGTGCTCTATTTCCACCGGTTGTGTTTGCCGATTGTGCAGGACCTGGTTCGCGAAGACCTGGGCATCAGCAATGCACAGATGACGTCGATCTTGAGCATCTTCTTTTTCTCCTATGCCCTGGGGCAGGTGCCTTCCGGGTGGTTCAGCGATCGGTTTGGCACGCGCACCACACTTACGATCTATATCCTGCTGTGGTCCCTGTTCACCGCGGCGATGGGCCTGGCGGTCGGCTTCCTGTCGCTGGCGGCGCTGCGCATCGGGATCGGTCTGGCTCAGGCGGGGGCGTATCCCACGGCCGGCAGCGCGCTAAGCCGCTGGGCGCCGGCATCCTCGCGCGGACTGGGAAGCGTGGTTGTGGCGTTTGGGGGGCGCGTAGGCGGCTTTCTTGCTCCGCTGGTGACGGCCTATGCCATTGTGCTGCTGGTTCCGCCGGCGCAACCCTCCGAAATTCGGCCGGGCGATTTGCTCGATCCCCGCGGTTTGTGCCGGACACTTGCCGAAGGGGAACAGAAGCCGGGCACCATCTCGGCCGAAATCATGAGCCGTTTCGTGGAGGAGACCCAGCAACTGGTCCGCCAGATTGCCGCGGAGTCGGCGTCCAGCGACGGCGCCCCCGCGGCAATCCCGCCCGCGCAGCTCAAGGAG
>JBGTDH010000080.1:0-6602 GCA_041748435.1 Pirellulales bacterium | reverse complement strand
CCCGCAGCCGCCGCGCCTGGTGGCAGTAATTCCAATCGTGGCAATGCCAGTGGCGGAAATGCGGGACGCGGAAACGCCGGGGGTGGCAATTCCGGCCGTGGCGGCGGCGAGAAAAAGGGCAACGACAAGAAGTAAGTAATTAACCCAAGGAGAACTAATCATGAGAACGCAACGCGTAACCCAAATGCTCGAAGACGCCGGCCGCCGCGCCGGAGAAGCAGCCTACGAGCGATCGCAGGATTACTATCAAGACGGCCGCGAGATGGCGACGTCATTCGCTCATGGGGTGGAGAACTATATCCGCCAGCAACCTATCCGCGCCGTGCTCATTACTGCCGGCGCCGTGTGCCTCCTGGCCGCCGCCTTCGTGCGACGGTAGAACTCGCGCATTCAATCTTAGGCTCCAACGTCCACCGTGGCGTTGGAGCCTTTTGCATTTATGGCTTTAGCCAGCCGTCGAGGTGAGCCAGCAGTTGGTCGCGGCAGCCGGAGTAGAAGTGGTCGGCGCCGGCGACCGTGGCCAGGCTGAGGTGTGCGTTTTCGACAGATAGGCGTTCGATCTCTTCCGGCATGCCGGCGAAGGCCACATTGCCCGCGACTTCTGCGGTGCCAAACGAGAACAGCGTGGGGATTTGCAACTGCGCCGCATGCTTCAGAACTTGATAGCGCTCCTCCGGACCGTACTTGTCGATATAGCCGGATGCGCTAATCAGCATGGGCAACGGAAATCGCACGTCCAACAACGTGTTGCCCTGGCCTCGCCGGACGAGTTCCTCTGCCTCCTTCAGAAGCTGGCGAAACTCGGCCGCCTTCGCGCTGGCGAGAAAATACTCGCAGCTCAGGCGCGGCGGGGAGATGGCCGTCAGACAAACGACCGCTGCGTGCGGGGCTTTCGCCTGAGTATAAACAGCCTTGACCGCGCCCAGGCTATGGCCAATCAGGCCGATGCGTGCATGCCCGCGAGATTGCAGCAGGCCGATCCAGGCCGCCAGATCGTAGACGGCATCACCCACATCCTCGAAAGCGGCGCCGCTGCGGCGCGGGCCATCAAGGGCGCTGGCGGTGTAAACGAGATCGTGCCCGCGCGTGTTAATCAGCAATGCTGCGGCGCCTTGCTGCACCAACTGTTGGGCAATCGCTTCCAGCAAGGTGGAGCTGTAGAAGCTTCCGCCGGTGCCGTGCAGCAGAATGGCGGCATCGATCCGGAGGGTCGAACTCTCGCCGGGCGGCGGGGCGACGAGCGCGCCGTCCAGTCGCACGCCATCGGCAGTGGAAACACGCAGCAGGTCAACCAGCATGATGCATTAGGTGGCGGGCTCGGTCTCGTCGCGAGGGTTGCTGCTCAAGTGGGCCAGCATCTGCAAGACGCTGTTGAGATGCGCCAAGCGCGGTCCGAAGCGATCGACAAACTCCATCAGCATGAATTCGCCGTCCATCAGGTCTTCCGCGTTCTCGTTGACTTCGTCGGTCAGCTTCTCGACAAACTCCGCCTGGATTTTTCCAAGCGTTTCGGCCGCGCTGCGGCAATTGTTGGCCAGCCGCGGATTAGCCTGCTTCCAGTTGTGTAATTCGGACGCCCGTTGCCGATGCGGGGTGGCCAACAAGTTGATCAAACCTTCCAGCAGCTCGTTCTGCCGATCCTGCGAGGTGAGAATGTCCCGCAGCAGTTGCGTCTGCTCATGCCGCTCGGCCCGCTCGGAGAGTTCGGGCAGCGCCTGCCCGGTCGGGGAGACCTGCACTTGGGTGAACAAGGAAGTGGTGGTTGTCGTGTGGGGATCGCGCGTCATACGTGGGCTGGCTTCCGGGAGAGGGTCCGACCAGTATACCGAGCCGAGGTGCCGGACGTCGAGTAGCCCCTGTGCGGCGGCATAACCGTTAAAGTTGGACGTGGGGGCGGGTCGATACATGGGGCAGCGCGCGCCGTGGCCGCGCCTGCGCGCTCCCGCCCGGAAATTCGCACTGCGAGCACTTCGGCATGACAGCAGGGCAATCGCCCCCACCATCGATCGGGTTTTTAACCGTAACCGAGCACGCGTCGGGACTCTTTGGCGGGTATCTGCTGTTGAATCTGTTGGGGCGACCGCTGGAGTTTCACTGTACGACTCCGGTGAAGCCCAGCCGTGCGCAAGAGATTCTGTATGGCCCCACGCTGGAGCCGTATGTGTGTGGAGAGTTGATTGGGCCGGCACTGTTGGCCAAGGCGTTCCATCAACCGCAATTGGTGCTCACCGACCGCCCTGCCATGCTAGCGCTGCGTATGCAGAGCGGCACGCCGCTGGCGCTGGTGCGATCTCCCGAGGCAGCCCCGGTCTGGCGTCGCGATGAGCCGCACACAATGCCTTCACCGGCGCTGGCCACGTTTCGCTTCGGCGAGAATGCCCTGGCGGTCGATCCGCTGTTTGTGGCCGATCGCGAGGCAGCGCTCGTGCGGCTCCAACAGGTCGGCGAAGCGTTCGATCTGTCCGAGCCGTTTGAGCGCATTCGCGAGGCAATTGAAGAGGCCCAGCGAGGCGCGCCATGACAGCACCGGCCGCGAGGGCCAGCATCGACACACGCAGCGTGGATCTGGCGGCGCCTGGCTGCGGCGTGGTGGGCGGCAGGCTCGAGGGAAGCCCACCGCAGGTGCTCTCGATGGCCATCGGCGGGATCTCGCTGCGCACGCGAGGATTCTCCTTTCCCTTGATGCCGGAAGCACAAACTGCGAAACCGACAAGCAGTTCGTCGACGCCGCACACGGCACCCTCCGTTCCCCGTGAGCAACGCCGACGTGCCACGCGCATTCGTCCGCCGTCGGACATCATCAAGCTGCAGGACCGGTTGCAATATCTGCTTCAACCGCCGCTGGAAACGTGGATGGCCGGTCAGGAGATGACGTTTCCCTTTCCACCCTTTCCCTATCAGTTGGAAGGCGTGGCGTTCTTGTATCCGCGCTTTGCCGCGGTGCTGGCCGATGAGATGGGGTTGGGAAAGACGATGCAGGCCATCACCGCCATTCGCCTGCTGCTCCGCGCGGCCGAGATTCGCAACGTGCTGTTGATCTGCCCCAAGCCGCTGGTCACGAACTGGCAGCGCGAGTTCCACCTGTGGGCGCCGGAGATTCCCCTTACCGCCATCGAAGGAGATCAGGCCCGCCGGCATTGGCAATGGCGGCTGACAGCCCCGCTGAAGATCGCCAACTACGAACTGTTGCTGCGAGATCGCGACGTCCTGCTGGGCGAGGGCCTGCACTTCGACCTGGTGGTGCTCGATGAAGCGCAACGCATCAAGAACCGCGCGGGCAGCACCGCCCAGATTGCACGCGGCATTGCACGCACGCGCAACTGGGCAATGACGGGCACGCCGGTGGAGAACAGCGTCGAAGACCTGGTGGGCATCTTCGAGTTCCTTTCTCCGGGATATCTCAATGCCACGATGAAGCCCAGCCGCGTGGGACGACTGGCGGGCGAGTACGTGCTGCGGCGCACCAAGCAACAGGTGCTCACCGAGCTGCCCCCCAAGCTCCTGCGCACTGCAGAGCTGGACCTTGCTCCCGAGCAGCGGGAGACGTATCGCCTGGCGGAGGACGAGGGCGTGCTGCGACTGACCGCGATGGGTAAGTCTGCCACCATTCAACACGTGTTCGAGCTGGTGCTGCGGCTGAAGCAGATCTGCAACTTCGATCCGGCCACCGGCGCCAGCTCCAAGCTGGAACGCTTGCAGGCCGATCTGGAGGAGGTGGCCGCCAGCGGCAAGAAGGCCATTGTCTTCAGTCAATGGGTTAGCACGCTGCGGCGTTTGGCAGGCGAATTGGCTCGCTTCGGTCCCCTGGAATACCACGGACAAGTGCCCCAGACGCAGCGGGACGAGGTGCTACGGCGATTTCGCGAAGACGACCGCCGCCACCTGCTGCTCATCAGCTACGGCGCGGGCAGCGTGGGTTTGAACCTGCAATTCTCCGAGTACGTGTTCTTGTTCGATCGCTGGTGGAACCCGGCCGTGGAAGACCAGGCCATCAATCGCGCGCATCGCATCGGCGCCGCGGGACCCGTGACCGTGACGCGGTTCGTCTCACTGAATACCATCGAGCAGCGGATCGATCAGATCCTGGAAGAGAAGCGGGAGTTATTCGACACGATCTTCAGCGACACCGCCCCTCGGCAGAAGCTCTTGCTCTCTCAACAGGAGATCTTCGGCCTGTTCCAACTCACCACTCCCGCCCCAATTCCGCGCGTTGCGGCCTAGGCGCATTAGTCTTGTGCCGTGATCAAGCGCTCCAGTTGGCTGGCAGCGGGCTGGAGCGTTGCGCGATGCTCTTCGACCTGGGAGCGGAGGGCGGCGATCACTTCCGCGTGCTGTTTGCCCACTTCGTGCTGCTCGCCGGGATCGTGCAACAGGTTGAAAAGCAGCGGCGGATCGTGCGACTCGGGCAGGGGCTGACCATAGCCTTTCTGCGTCTTGAAGTGGGCCTTGAAGGCCCCTTTGCGCACCGCGAACAGATCGTCGCCGCGGTAGTAGTACATCACTTCGCGCGGGCTCTTTCCTCGATCCATGAGCACCGGCGAGAGATCGTAGCCATCCAGGGTGCGCTCCGTGGGCAGCGGCGCGCCGGCGAGCTTGAGGCAAGTGACATAGACATCCAGCGTGGAGCCCAGCTCGGGCGTCACAACGTCCGCGGCCACGCGGCCCGGCCACCAGAAGATGCCGGGCACGCGCATGCCGCCTTCCCAGGTGCTGCCTTTGCCTTCGCGCAGCAGACCGGCGGAGCCGCCATTGGCGCCTTTGATCAGCCAGGGACCGTTGTCGCTGGAGAAAACAACGAGCGTATTCTCGGCCAGCTTCAACTCGCGCAGAGTATCCAGAATGCGGCCGGTGCTGTCGTCCAGCGCCTCGACCACGTCGCCGTACAGGCCGCGGAGGCTGCGGCCCTTGTCTTTCTCACTGGCAAACAGCGGCGTGTGCGGCATGGTGTGCGGGAGATAGAGGAAGAAGGGCCGATTCTGATTCGCCGGCTGTCGGCTCTCGCGAATGAATTGCACCGCTTCTTCGGTGTAGCGACTCGTGAGCTGCGTCTGATCCGGATCCATCTCCAGACGCTCTTCCTGGCGCAGCAGGTAGAGCGGCTTCATATCATTCGAGTAGGGCAACCCAAAGTAGCGATCGAACCCCTGCCGCGTGGGCAAATATTGCGGCAAGTGCCCCAAATGCCATTTGCCGATGCAGCAGGTCCGATAGCCCTGTGCGTGCAGCGCTTCGGAGAGCAGCAGCTCCTCCTCCGGGATGCCGCCGGCCGAGTTGCCGAACAGCACGCGTCGCTTGTTGGAGCACATGCCGGTGCGAATGGGAAGCCGGCCGGTGAGCAAGGCCGCTCGGCTAGGCGTGCAGACTTCGGCCGCCGAATAGAACTGCGTGAAGCGCATCCCTTCCGCCGCCATCCGATCCAATCGCGGCGTGCGAATCGTGGGATGGCCGTAGCAGCCCAGGTCTCCGTAGCCCAGGTCATCGGCGTAGATAATGATGATGTTGGGTCGCTGGGCCGCTTGTGCGGTCGATGCGTTCCAACGGAGCGAACAGAGTAGCGTGGCGATCGTGATGCGGATTATCATCGGTGCGTCTCCAGGTTGCCGGCGAGTATGAATCTCCGGCGAATCGGAGTCAACCAGCGGCACCGGGGTCCTGGAGTGAACACAATGCCCAAAAAGACGTCCAAGAAGTCGGCGAAAGCCGCAAAGAAGTCCGCCAAGCGGGTCGCCGCCAAGGCTAAGCCAGGTGCGGCCAAGCCGGTAAAACTTCTTTCCGGCGGCAACCCTCAGATCGCGAAGGCCTACGGCGACGCTCCCGTGCAGGCCTACATCGCAGCGATGCCGGGCTGGAAAGGCGATGTCGGACGCCGCCTCGACGAGATCATCTCGCGCACCGTCCCCGAAGTGTACAAGGCCGTGAAGTGGAACACTCCCTTCTATGGCATCCAGGGCGAGGGCTGGTTCCTCGGCTTTCACTGCATTACGAAGTACGTCAAAGTGGCCTTCTTCCGCGGCACGTCGCTGCATCCTGTGCCCCCCGGCGAGTCCAAGCAAAAGGAAGTGCGCTACCTCGACATCTACGAGGACGACCCGCTCGATGAAGCTCAGTTCGCCGCTTGGGTGAAGCAAGCCCGCCAATTGCCCGGCGAACGCATGTGAGCGGCCGACGCCATTTGGCGGCTGCATAATGCTGCATCCTGTATAATGCCTTTCATGAGCACAGACATCAAAATCACGGCGATCGAAGAGGACTTTGAATCCGTCGCCCGGTTTGCATTCAATCGCGAGCCGCTCGATCCGGAGGTCGCTCGTCGCGTTCAGGAACGGGCCGCGCACGTCACAGAAAAGCTCCGGCTTACCCACGGCCTCATCGATGATGCGACATTCGAGAGCCTCCTGGAAGACGAATGAAGTACGTCTATTGCTGATGCGGTGAGAGCAGCGTTGTTCGGTGAACTCTAACTAATTGGACAGCGCCACTTTGGTGCTGTAGTTGGTCGTAAGTCGTGGGTTGGAAACGCCGTGGGTCATGGGCTGTCCTTGCGTTCGAGGCACGACTTGATCCTGTCGGCATCGATGCCCAACTCGTTGAGTCGGCGTCGT
>JBGTDH010000079.1:0-4080 GCA_041748435.1 Pirellulales bacterium | reverse complement strand
AATGGCCGAAGTAGTAGAAGTAGCCGGCCACCTGAAAGTAAGACTCGTGCGGAACGGGGCGCTTGCGTCCCATATCGAGCCAGCCGTTGCGCGTGATGAGCCGATCGAGCCATTGGCGGAAGACGTCTTCGGTGACCTTCGAATCGCCCCACAGCTTCATGGCCAGATTGCAGGCTTGCGAACGACCGAGACTGCCGCCGGGCAGGTTCACCGGCATCAGCGGGTTGTTGCGGGTATACGTGCCATAGAGATACGTGAAATCGGGCTTCTGCTGGAACTTGAGCATCTCATACGCTCGATCGACCAGCTTCTTCGGAGGCTCCACACCGATGTTGCGGGCCTCATCGAAGGCCACCAGCACGGCCGCGTTCACGAAACTGGTGGAGCTCGAAGCGGGACGCTGCGTGCCGGCATCGAAATCGTAATAGCCCCAGCCGCCTTCGGCAGATTCGTAGCGGAACAGCTTGTCGTACTGCTCGCGAATGAGCACTTCGATCCTGGCCTTCCGCTCGGCGTCGTCCGGCAAACGGCCATGCATCCGAACCAAGGCCTGGATGCCGTAGGCGTGCGCCCAGACGTTATAGATGAGCATGGCATCGTCGCGGCGCACCTGCGGGAGCTGGGCCATCAGGTAGGTTTCGCCTTTCTCGATCGCTACGCGAACTGGATCGCTGCCGTCGTTGACTTCGATCAAGGCGGAGACGCACAGCGACGTCACAGCCGAGCGAAAACCATGATGCGACCCGATGCCGGCGATGATGTTTAATTGTTTGGTGCGCTGCGGCGAACCCCAGGAGCCATCCTTGTTCTGATCGGCCAGCAAGAATTTCACGCCACCTCGAATGGCAGCGTTCAGCTCCTCGCGGCTGACCGGCTTCGGGGGACCGGGGTGCAGGTTGGGCTTTTTTTCCGCGACGGGCTCTTCGGCCAGCGAAATTGCGGTGATCGAGGCGAACAGAACCAGGAGCAGCTTGTGGGATCCGAACATGATGTTCCTCCTTGCCTCAAGTGGTTACGGTTTCGAAGCAAGAATCTCATCGTCGGCCGCCAGGCCCGAGGTAATTTCCGTCTTCCCGCCCGAGGTCTTACCGACCTTTACCGGGGTTTTCTTCGGCGAGCCCCCCGCGGCAAGGTACACGTAGCGAGAGTCACCGTCGTCCTGGAACACTGCCGACGCGGGCGCCAACAGGGCCTTGTCGTTGCGATAGGCTACAAACTTCAGGCTGCAAGCCATGCCGGGCAAGATCGATTCGCATTTGGCCGCAGGATCGAGCGTAGCGCGAGCTTCGAAACTGCCCGCCCCGCGCGGCGCCAACGACAACTGCGTCAGCCGCACCGGCAGCTTCACGTCCGGAAAGCCGGCGGGCGTAGCTTCACCGGTCAGGCCGGTCTTCAAAGCATGCAGATCTTTCTCTTCGACCGCAGCCCGAATCATGCCCGGCTTTGCAGAGACAATCGTCATGAAGACCTCGTTGGCCGTCACGGTGCCGTTGCGCCGCAGCTTGGGAGACGCGGTGGCCGTGTTCCACGTGCCTTGCGAATACTGCCCGTGATAGACGATTCCATCGGCGGGCGCACGCACGGTCATCGCGGCGCGGTCCGATTCGAGTTGATACTGCTTCTCGGCCGATTTCTCGCGATCGAGCTCCTGCTTGCGAATCGTCAGCCGCTTCTGACTCAGTTCGAGCGGCAGCGCTATTTGCGCCTTCTGCCAGGCCAGCGCCTGCTTCGCTGCCAGGTCTTTGATCGTCTGATCTTTGCGCGGCAGATCCACGTTCAGCGTCCGATCGCGATCGATCTTCACCGACTCCAGCCGGAACTCCGCGGACTCCACCTGGTTCTGCTGCCGCTTGAGGATGATCTCCTCGGTCTCCTCCCGCAGGTCCTTGTCGCGATACATCTTCTCCAGTTGCTTCAGCTCTTCGCGAGCGTAGTCCAGGAAGTTGCTGGTGCTCTTCAGGCTGAAATCGACATTCCGCTGCGTGAGCGCGCGATCGGTGTCCAGATAGCGCTTCAGATCTTCCTCGGCAATCCGTTTGTCGCGCTCGGCGGCGGCCAGGTTCATCGGCAACAGTTGCTCCAGCACGGGCAATTCGTCGCGCGCCTGCCGCAACGCAATCTCTGCCACTTCGCGTTCCAGGCTTAGATCCCGCAGGGCTTGCTCGATCTTCGTCATGTCGATCTCCAGCAGCACGTCTCCTTTCTTAACCATCTTTCCATGCGGCGCGGCCTGCTTCACCACCAGGGGCGACGCCCAGTTCTTGAGCTCGATGAACAATTCGGCCGCTTGCTCCGATTCGAACACTCCTTTGAGCGACGTTTCGACCACGAGCTTTCCCTGCTTAACTTTGACCGTGGCCGGCTCCGCCGCAGCCGTCTCTTTCTCTTGTGCCTGAATCGTATCGGCACACAAGACGAGGGAGAGCACGGCACATAAACGGAACAATCGCCAGTGGCAGAGGAGGTTCATCGAAGTAGTCCCTTTTCTAAAGCAGGGCGGGAGAGCAGTGATCTGGATTTGATTCGGCCACCGTATGCTAGCCACCAGCTTTCATCCTTTGCAACTATCTCGCGCGTTGCTTTCCGAATACCACGCGCCAAAACGGTTCTCAATGAAGGGCTGAAAGCCGATCTGTTCCTGGGTGACGAATCCTTGGCCCCCCAGAGTTTTCTGGGCGTGCAGATCGACGACCGCACACAACGCTGCCGCCGTCGTGATCTGGATCGCGCTCCAGGCCTCGCCCGCCAGTTGACAAGGATAGATCTTGCGGGCATCGCTCTCTTGCACAAACTGCCCGCGCCGCCAGCCGGTGACAGTGCAGAAAATCACCACGACATCCTGAAACGTCACCGGAATGGCCGTCTCCAGTACGTTTTTCAGCAACTCGCGACGTTCCTCCAAACGCAGCTCGCGGAGCAGGAACACCATCAGGTCGTGATGGCCGGGATAGCGGATCGTCTTGTAGTTCAGCTCGCGCACGCGTCCTTGCAAAGTCTCGCACAAGCTGCCCAAGCCTCCCGAGGTCTGAAACGCTTCGTAGGGAATGCCATCCAGCGAGAATCGCTCCAGACCTTCCAGCGGCGGGACTTCCAGGCGGCGATGATCATAAATCACCTCGCACGGGTTGCAGTATTCGTTGATCAAGCCATCGGTCGACCAAGTGAGATTGTACGTCAACGCGTTGGTCGGGAACTGCGGCAGCGCGCCGACCCGCATGCGAACGCTATCGATCTTCTCAAACCGCGTGAGCAGATGGCTGGCGACAATCGAGATGAACCCCGGCGCCAGGCCGCACTGCGGCACAAACACCTGGCCGGTTCCCGCTCGTTCGGCAACGCGCCGCACTTCCGCCGTCGTCTCGCGATCTTCGGTTAGATCGAAGTAACTAATGCCCGCCTCCAGCGCCGCGCGGGCCACGGCCGGATTGTGCCGAAAGCTGAGAGCCGAGATCACGGCCTGGCAACCCTGCATCAGCCGCACCAATTCCGCGTGCGACGAGGCGTCCAATTGATGTACGCTGGCCACGGGCGTCTGCTGCTGAATGCGCGTCAGGGCCGCTGGCTCGACATCGGCCACGCGGACCGAATAGTCGCCGGTGTCGTACAGCAATCGCGCGATCATCCGGCCAATCTTGCCGGCGCCCAGCAGTAGAACTGTTGTCATTGGGAAATCACCTCGCATCAATGGCAGGAGACAACCTCACGACAATAACCGCGCGTCCGCGCCACGCCAAGTGGCGCCGCGCACGAAGCGCGGGCTGCGTCACCGTGGCTTGACATTCTTAACTCATTCCCTAGCATGCGTTTGCTTGCTGGCGGGAAGGCGTGGGCTAGGGTGAGGGGCTGCTTCGACGGGCGCGGCCCCTCACCCCCACCCTCTCCCCACAAAAAACGTGGGGAGAGGGAGTAATAAAAATAGGGAGTTAAGCAATGAAACAAGCAGCGCCGCTGTTGGGAATTCTTGGAACAGCCTTGGTGGCTGCTTTTGTTTTTCAGGCCCGCGCGCAGGACGAACAAGCCGCGCCGGTTGAGGAATCGGCGGCGCCCGCTCCGGCTGAAGCCGAAGCCGCGCCTGCTGAT
>JBGTDH010000078.1:0-4101 GCA_041748435.1 Pirellulales bacterium | reverse complement strand
GGCCGCCGAGTTTTCGCTGCTCACGGACGAGCACTTATCGAGCTACGAGGCCGCCTTGGACGCATTTATGGCAGGGTCGTGGAGCGACGCCTTGGAACTCTTACATCAGGTGCCGGCCAGGGATCGCGTGAAAGACTTTCTTACGATCTTTATCGCGCAACACAACCGCACACCGCCGCCGCGCTGGGATCAGGTGATTCCTTTGGACAACAAAGGCTAATCACTCGGGCTCCCCTTGCGGGCTGGCTCTCTTGAGTTGCATCGGCGGCGTCGAGCCATTGCCGTTGGTCTCACGCGAGGGTTCCAGGCGTCGGGCATTGTTATTCGTAGCGCCTTTCAAGTAGGCGGCCGTCCCGGAGTTCTGCAGCCGCAGAACATTCACCACGGGGCGCGTGGGCTGGGCCGATCGATCGAGCTCTTGCACCAAAGAGACCACGTCGGAGAGCAGACCTTGCGGAGCGGAAAGCACCAGTGTGTTGGTCAACTCGTCGACGCCCACGGAAAGCATGCCCTTGAACCGCGGCAGCATGTTCTTCTCCTCGCCCGTCTGATCACTGCCCAGCAGGTAGCTGTAAAAGGACATCGGCCGCTCCTGCTGCTGTTGCTTCTGGGCATTGGCCTGCTGCAGCGCCTTGTCGTTGGGGCTGAGCAGATCACGGTACACGTCTTTGACCATCTCGGCCGCTTGTTTGGCCACGGCATACTTCAACGGGACCATTTGCGTGCGGCGGACCGAGTTGGAGTCGGGTGGCTCCACGCGGTCGTAAAGCGTGATCAGATGCTCGATCTCGGCCAGTTGCGCCTCATCGGCATTCTGCACCAGAATGGTGTTCGTCACGGGGTCCGGCACAAACGACATCGGCCTCCGCTTGGACAGGCTACTCTTCGTCTTGGACGTAGAGGAACTGGGCGAGTAGCCAAAGTACATCGTCTCGAATAACTCGGACGATTTCGATTTCTTGCCATCCTCCTCGTCCTTGAACACGTCCTTCAGCAGGCTGGCCACATCTTTGGCATACGTGTGCTGCAAGCGAAAGATGCGGAAGCTGAGCTTGGCCGGCGCCAGATCTTCCAGCAGTTGCTCCAACTGGTCCAGCGCTCGCGTATCGGGCGACGAGAGAATCAGGCCGTTGGGACCAATGGTGATGCGAATGGGCGGCCGCTCGGCGGATGGAGCATCGTCGGTCTCGGCATCGGCCAGGGCCAGCGACGTGCGCAAGAGCCGACTGGCGGCTGCCTGGCGAGCGGGGGGCGTAAGCCCCCTGGTGCTGGGCGGCTCGATAGGGGAAGCACCAGGGGGCTCACGCCCCCCGCTCGCCTCGCTCGCCTCGCGCGAGCTGGCCGGCGGTGTCGACGTGCGCGGCTCCTCTTCCACATCCAACGCGTTGGGGCCCACGGAAGGCCAAATGCGCTTGAGACGTTCCAGCAACTGCTGCGTCTCTGCTCCCGGAGCGGCGGGCACCATCCGCACACGAGGTCCGGCCACGTTGTCCGGCAGCTCGCCCAGCTTGGCCAGCAGCTCCCGCACTTCCGCGAGCTCCGCTTCCGTCGCCCGCATCAGCAGGCGATTGTGCTCGATATCGGCATCGACCTGGAAGCGATCCGCTTTGTCCGCTTGCTGCGAGCCGCCGCCGTAACCGTAGGGATCGTAATAGTATCTGCTTCGCGTGGAAGAGGTATTATCGGCCGGGCCGCGCATCAGCAGCTCGATCGAGCCGGCCACGTTCTCCGCTTTCAGCGTGCGAAGCTGAATCACCTCGAACTTGCGGCCCGTGCCGTCCAGCCGCTCGACGAGGGATTGGATCATCAGGTGATCCACCAGCGTCGCGTAGGCAATCACGGCCTTGTTCTTGGCATCGACCTCCAGACGCGACGTCGGATCCAGCCCGCCAATGTCCCGCAAGACCTTCACCAGCGTCTCCGGCGCCATGCCGGTGAGCCGGTAGACGCGCAGGCGGGCGACGTTGCCCAACAGGGCATCGGCCCGCTCCGCGGGCACGTCAACGGCCAGAACGGCCTGCTCAATGACGGCCATCTTGTCCGGAGGCGCGTTGGCCAAGATGGTATTCTCCCGGACGTTGATGGCCAGAAACACCTGCGGCTCCGACTTCGCGGCCGCTGCCGCGGGCTTTTGGCCGCCTGCCTGTTGCTGCTGGGCCATCATCATGGCTTGCTGCTGGGCCATCTGCATTTGCTGCGGCGTCATGGCTTCGTTGTTGGGCTTGGGCTTGATGCCCAAGAGCGTATTCAAAGTCTCCAGCATTTCGGCGGCCGTGGTATGCTTCAGCTTGAACTGCCGGACCAGGCGTCCTTGAGTATTGGTGGACTGCTCTTCCGCCAATACATCGCGAATGCGCCGCAGATTGCCCACGGTGTCCATCACGTCCAAGCGATTGAGCGTCTTCGATGCCACGACCTTGCCGTGCGGGCTGAGGACGGGCTTGATCTCCTCGGCCACGGCGTCGGCCATGAGCCAGTCCAGATCGAAGAGCATCCAAGCCAACTCGTAGGTTCCGCGCTCTTGGAGTTGCTGCGGCGTGATGCGTGGCACCAGGCTCACGTCCAACGTCTTCAGGTTGGTCACCACCAGGATCTCGCCATTGACGAGCATGGTGTAGCCCTTGGCGAGCAGGACGGAGTTGATCATGTCCCGCGCCTCGGCCGGCGTGTATCTGCCGCGCGTGGTGAGATCGAGATAGCCGGGGGGAACTTCCTCCCAATGCAAGTTCAGGCCGTTGATGCCGGCCAGCCACTCCAAAACATCGGGCCAGGTCTGGCCCTTGAAACTGAACGAGACCAACCCCTCGGCATTCGGCCGGACCTTGAACTCCAACGGGTCGGCCGGCGATTTCGGCTCCAGCGGCCGGCGCACCGGCTCGGGCGGCTTCTCTTTTTCCTTGGCCTTGTCCTTCTCCGCCTTCTTGGCGTCAGCGGCTGGCGCTTGTTCGGTGGATGGCTTCCCGTCTGCCATCGGCTTCTCACCGGGCTTGCCCTCGGGCGCTTTAACCGTCTTGGCCTCGACCGCCACCGCCGGCTGTGCCACGGGCTGCTCCTGTCCCAGCACGGGAACCGCGGACAACGCCAGGCCCACGGCGACCAGGGCCCAAGTCACCACCCGCGAGCAGAGAGCAAGCATATCGGACCCCCTCGAAGCGATCGGGCGGAATCGATCTGCCAGTCGCGACAGACTTTCCGGCTGGGCTTGAGTGTCTCAGCCGACTACGAAAGTTCGGCGCCTCGACGCCTCAAGTTGGTTGAGTCTCGCCTGCCAATGATCGCCAAACAAGTCCCGGGCGTGGATTATGTAGTCCAGTCTTCGATCATCAATCCCGATACCCGGTTGAACTCGCCGACGTTATTTGTGACCAACGTGAGGCCTAGACTTAAGGCGTGCGCGGCAATCAAAGTATCCAACGGTCCAATCGCCGTCCCCAAACGCTCCAATGCCGCACGTATGCGACCGTACTCGTCCGCAACGGAAGAATCAAGCGCCAGCACGGTCAAAGGCAGCAAGAACCCGTCCAGTGCAAGGTGATTCCTTTGCGGGAACTGGCTTTTGTTTGCACCGTAACGCAATTCTGCCAGAGTGATCGATGAGATGCCGATCTCATCGGGAGGATTCTGTTGGAATCTGTTGAGCACGACGGCTGGCTTCTGTCGAATAACAAACACACAAAATGTTCGTGTCCAACAGATACTTCACTCGAACGCCCTCGTGCGGGCCTGTTCCAACGGCTGAGCGCGGTCGGACATGAGTCGTCGGAGAACTGGTCTAGGCTTTCGACCAGGGATTGCCACCCGTTTTCATGCTTGGGGATGAGTAACACCGATCGGCCCACCTGCCGGACAAACACTTCATCGCCCTCCAGGCGAACGTCTTCCGGCAGATGCACCGTTTGGCCTTGCAGGTCCGAAACCACGGTGGCGACTTTCATGGTGCTTTACCCGTTGCGATGCTGCTAAGTGTAACAAGTCTATTCTCGGCAGAAACAAGCAACGCGTCCAGCCCGCTGGTAAGGGGCATCACCCCAACGAAGAAACAGACAGCCGCTCCATGCCCTCGGCGGTGGAGATGCGAGGGTTGTAGCCGAAGTCGCGGCG
>JBGTDH010000077.1:0-8589 GCA_041748435.1 Pirellulales bacterium | reverse complement strand
CGTGGCGGCGCCGGGAACCGTCAACGGCCGGCTGGTCTCGACGGATAGCGCCGCCGATTTCGATCTGTATCGCTTCGAAAGTCAGGCAGGGCAGACGTGGATCATTGAAACCGATGCCGCGCGGCGCGGATCGCCCATCGACACGCGTATCGAGGTGCTGCACGCCGATGGCACGCCGGTCCAGCGGCTCTTGTTGCAGGCGGTGCGGGACTCGTACATCACGTTTCGCCCCATCGACAGCCAAGCCACCGATGCCCGCGTAAAGAATTGGGAGGAGATGGAGCTCAACGAGCTGCTGTACATCCAGGGCGAGGTCTGCAAGCTGTTTCGCATGCCGCAGGGTCCGGACTCGGGCTTCCAGTTCTACGGCATCGGCGGTAAGCGTCGCGCGTACTTCGATACCAGCGCCACCACGCACGCCCTGGACGAGCCGTGCTACATCGTCGAACCGCACGCTCCTGGCGCCAAGCTGGCGCCCAACGGCTTGCCGGTCTTTCCGCTGTACTACACGAATGATGACGAAAGCAATCGCAAGCTGGGGCGCGATAGCCGGCTGACCTTCACCGCCCCCGCCGCGGGCGCGTACCTGGTGCGCGTGAGCGACGTCCGCGAGATGTCCGGAGATCGCTTCAGCTATCGTCTGACCATCCGCGAGCCGAAGCCCGATTTCAGCGTCACGCTGGCCGGCGGCAATCCCACGATCAACGCCGGCAGCGGCAAGGGCATCACCTTCACGGCCGATCGCAGCGACGGGTTCGATGGCGATATCTCGGTCGAGATTGCCGGGCTGCCGCCGGGCTTCACGGCCTCGCATCCAATTGTGATTCAATCCGGCCACTTGGACGCCAAGGCCGTGATTCACGCCGCGGCCGACGCGCCTCCGACCACGAAGGAAAACTGGTCGCACGCCAAGGTTGTGGCCCGCGCGCAGATCAACGATTCGCCGATTGCCAAAGACGTCGCCAGCCTGGGCAAGATTACATTGGCCGAGAAGCCCAACCTGCGGGTGTTCCTGGAACCGGCCGAAGTGACGATCGCGCCGGGGACCACGGTGACGGCCACGGTGCGCGTGGAGCGCAACGGCTTCAAGGACCGCGTGCAGTTCGCGGTCGATAATCTGCCCCACGGCGTGATTGTCGATAACATCGGCCTGAGCGGGGTGCTGATTCCCGAGGGCCAGACCGAGCGGCAAGTATTCCTGAGCGCTTCCCCGTGGGTACCCAACACCAGCCGCCCGTTCCATGCCGTGGCCACCAACGCCGGGGCACAAGGATCGGCGCCCATTGTGCTGCACGTGCGCGGCGCAGAGAACGTGGCGGTCACAGAGAAGTGAACACTGCGAAATGAACTCCGCGAAATGAACACTGCGAAATGAACACTGCGGAACTCCAATGATCACACGGCGGACATTTAATCGGGCGGCGGTTGCGGCATGGGGCGCGTTGGCAGCGAGGGCGATGCCCGCTGCCGAGAAGTCGTTTCCGCCGGGAAGATATGTGGACGTGCATACGCACCTGGGGCAGACGTGGAATACGACCAAGCCGCTCTCGGCGGAGGAGTTGCTACGGTGGATGGATGCCAGCGACATTGCGCAGGCAGTGGTGCTGCCGCTGGTGAATCCCGAGGCCTCCAGTTATCCGCTGACGACGGACTTTGTGCTCGAGCAGACAGGGCCCTTTCGCGAGCGGCTGATTCCCTTTTGTGCCATCGACCCGCGCACGAGTTACACCGGCGGCCATAAAGGTCTAGTGGCCATGCTCACGCGCTACGCCGAAGCGGGCGCCAAGGGCTTTGGCGAGCATAAGCCGGGCGTGCCGATGGACGATCCCCGAAACCTGGCCCTGTTCCATGCGTGCGGCGAAGTCGGTCTGCCCGTGCTGTTTCATCTCGACAACCTGCGCAATACCGATGCCCCCGGCCTGCCGGGCTTGGATCGGGCGTTGGCGGCCGCGCCGGAGTGCAAACTCATCGGGCATGGGCCAGGGTTCTGGGCCTCGATCTCGGGCGGCATTTCGGCCGCTGATCTAGGTGGCTATCCCAAGGGTCCCGTGATGCCCGGCGGAGCGCTGGATGCCCTGATGGAGAAGCACGCCAATCTGTTTGGCGATCTCTCGGCCGGGAGCGGGGCCAGCGCGATCAGCCGCGACGGCGCCTTCGGCCGCGAGTTCCTCATTCGCCGCGCCGATCGCCTGATGTTCGGGACCGATTTCCTCGCCCCCGCGCAGAACGTCCCGCAGTTGGAGCTGTATCGCAAGCTGGACTTGCCGGTTGAGGTGCAAGCCCGGGTGTTTCGGGATAACGCCCGGAAGCTGTTGAAGCTGGCGTAAGCGCGCAGTGCGGCATACGCCACCGCGCTCCGCTCGAAGACTCGCGTCGCGGCTAACCGGCGATTTGGAAGCGATTACTCTTGGGCTTCCGTGGCGGCTGCGGCCTTGGTGGTGCGGCGTTCCCGCAATTTGACGGCCTTGCCCACGCGGTCGCGGAGGTAGTAGAGCTTGGCGCGGCGCACGATGCCGGAACGTTTCACTTCCACCTTGGCCACGCGGGGAGAGTGCAGCGGGAACTTGCGCTCCACGCCTTCCCCTTGCACGATGCGGCGGACCGTGAACGTGGCCCTGGTGCCGCTGCCGGCGCGGGCGATGACCACGCCGTTGAAAATCTGGATCCGCTCCTTGGCGCCTTCCAGAATGCGCGTATGCACATCCACCGTGTCGCCAATGGCAAACTCCGGCACTTCTTTCTTGAGGCTGCTCTCCTCGACCTTTTCCAACAGTTGATTACGCATGACCAGTCTCCTGTTTCTGTCTTACTCTAGTGTGATCCCTCGCTAGCGCGTCGGGCTAGCCTGTCGTGTGATCCCTCGCTCGCGCGTCGGGCTAGCCTTACGTGGGCTACGTACTCTCATGGTTGTCCTGTCCTCTCCGCTCCCGCGTCCGCTGCCGGCTTTGGTCCAGTCGCCAGGCGGCAATCTGCTCATGATTGCCGCTGAGCAAGATCTCCGGCACTTCCAGCCCCCGATACTCACGCGGCCGCGTGTACTGGGCAAACTCCAATAATCTTTCCCGACCGGAAAAGGAATCTTGCTGGCTGCTTTCTTCGTCTCCTAACACGCCCGGCACCAGGCGAATAACCGAGTCGACCAGCACCATGGCGGCCACCTCGCCCCCGTTGAGGATGAAGTCCCCAATAGAGACTTCTTCCGGCGCCAGGATGGTGCGCACGCGCTCGTCAAACCCTTCATAGCGGCCGCACAACAACAGCAATCGCTCGTGCGCGGCCAATTCCTCCACGAGTTGTTGATTCAATCGCCGGCCCTGGGGTGTGAGCAACACGGCCCGTCCCGGCGGCTCTGCCATCGCTTGCACAGCCTCCACGCACTCGACCACCGGCTCCACTTTGAGCACCATGCCCGGCCCGCCGCCAAAGGGGCGATCGTCGACCGTCTTGTGCTTGCCTTGGGCCCAGTCGCGAATGTTATGCAGCCGCACCTCCACCAGCCCACGCTGGATCGCCAGGTTCAACAGGCTCTGACCCAAGTAGCCGGGAAACATCTCCGGGAACAGCGTCAGAATGTCGAACCGCATCATTTACTCACTCGGTGGCGTTTCGGCCGCCGCTTCGGCTGCGGGCGCTTCGCTTGCTGGCGCTTCTCCTTCAGCACTCGCTTCCGGCTCCGGCGGCTTCGGCTTGAGCTTGGGCTCGCCCGCGGGCGGCACAATCTTCGGCAGGGCCATTTTTTCCCGTGCGGAGAGCTGCTGGTTGGCGTGCGTGCCGTTCTGGCCGTACTTCTTGATCAGCACGGCCACCTTCTCGGTCGGCTGCGCGCCCACGCCCAGCCAGTAGTTCACGCGCTCTCCGTCCAAGCGGACGCGGGCGTCGGTGTCCGGCACCATCGGATCGTAGGTGCCCAGCTCTTCGATCACGCGGCCATCACGAGGACGCCGGCTATCTACCGCACAAATGCGAAAGAACGGCCGATGCTTACGACCCATCATTTTCATTCGAATCTTTACTGCCACTGTGTGCTCCTGAGTTTTGCGAAATTGGTTGATCTAATTCGTTGATTTACATTACCCGCCACGCCCGTCGCGCTTCTTCTTTCTCGCTTCTTTCTCCCGCTGCTTGCGCAAGGCAGATTTCTCCTGGCTGGTCAGGCGTTTGCCGGTGCTCTGCTTGGCGCGGGCCAGCTTGGCGCCCGGATTGAGGAGACCACTGGAGGGGAGGCTGCGAAAGGCGCTCATGCGTTCCCGCATGCTCATCCCTCCGATCTTCTTCATCATGTCGGCCATGCCGTCGAACTGTTTGACCAGCTCGTTCACCTCGTGCGGCTCCACGCCAGCCCCCGCGGCGATGCGGCGTCGGCGGCTGGTGTCGATGATGCGGCTGGGGTTGCGGCGCTCTTCGGCCGTCATGCTGTCGACCATGCCTTGCAGGCGCCGCATGTCGCCCTCGGCGTCCATGTCCTTCATCATCTCGTTCATCTGCCCCATGCCGGGGATCAGGCCCATCAGCTTATTGATCGGCCCGAGCTTCTTGGTCTGGCGCAGCATGCGGCTGAAGTCGTCCAGCGTGAACTCACCCTTCTTGAGGCGCTCCTCCTGCAGGGCCATCTCGTCTTGATCGAACTTCTCCTGGGCTTGCTCGAACAGCGTCCGCACGTCCCCCATGCCCAGGATCCGCTCGGCCATGCGGTCCGGATGGAATTCCTGCAACGCGTCCAGATGCTCGCCCACGCCGATGAACTTGATCGGCACGCCCGTGACCGCTTTGACGGAGAGCGCCGCGCCGCCGCGGGAATCGCCGTCCAGCTTGGTCATGATCACGCCGTCCAGCTCGAGCGCCTCGTTGAAGGCCTTGGCGCTGTTCACGGCGTCCTGCCCGGTCATGCCGTCGACCACGAGGTAGATCTGCTCGGGCTCGACGCGGCGATCGATCTTCTCAAGCTGCTGCATCAACTCCTGATCGATGTGCAGCCGGCCGGCCGTGTCCAGAATCACGACGTTAGCGCCGATGCTCTTGGCGTGCTTCACCGCCTCCTGGCACAACGCCACGGGATCCTTGGCCGCCAGATCGGCGTAGACGGGAATGCCCAACTGCTCGCCCAGCACCTGCAACTGCTGAATGGCCGCGGGCCGCTGCAAGTCTGCCGCCACCAACAGCGGCTGGCGTCCGCGCGCCTTGATCATCCGGCCGAGCTTGCCCACGGTGGTAGTTTTGCCGGAGCCTTGCAGGCCGCACAGCATCAGCACCGTGACATCGGGTCGCAGGTGCAGCGAGTGATCGACCGGCCCCATCAGGCCGATCAGCTCCTGATAGACAATGCCCACCAGTTGCTGCGAGGGCTTGAGACTCTTGAGGACTTCTTCGCCGGCAGCTCGCTCGCTGACGCGCTCGATGAACTGGTTAGCCACCGAGATGCTAACATCCGCTTCCAGCAGGGCCTGCTTCACCAGGCGCAGGCCATCGCGCATGTTCGACTCGGTAAGCCGAGCCTGACCCGAGAGGGTCTTCAGCGCGGAACTCAGGCTTTCTGTAAGCGATTCAAACATGGCAGCAGAAACGGTCCGGAGCGTAAGTCCGGGAGAAGGCAACGGTTACGTGTGGCTAAGACCCCCACGGTCACGACGCCGAACCGCCAGGGAATCCGGAATTGTAACGAAAGCCCCCCTCGGTTGACAATGCTGCCGCGGTGAGTTGTGGTGAGTTGGGCGTGGTTGTCTTTACATTGACAACAAGCTGCGATGGCGGCTAGAGTTACGCTGTTCGATTGTATTGTTCGGCACGTAGCAATGAACTTCGGGGGTGGCATGTCGTCTGGCGCTGAGCCAGCCACCGTGGCTGGCCCCGATTCTCTGTTACTCCGCTGCGAAGAGCGCATCGGGTATGTCTTCAAAGACATTGAGTTGCTGCGTTCCGCGCTAACGCATGCCTCCGGCGCGTTGCATCGACTTGCGTCCAACGAACGGCTGGAGTTTCTGGGCGATTCCATTCTCGGGCTTGTGGTGTGCGAGATCTTGTTTCGCCAGTACCCCGAGTATCTGGAAGGCGATCTGACGAAGATCAAATCGGTGGTGGTCAGCCGTCAGACGTGTGCCAAGATCAGCCGCATTCTCGGCCTGGACGAGTTCCTCATCCTGGGCAAAGGGATGACGACGCATCCACACATCCCCCGCAGCCTGATGTCCGACGTGTTCGAGTCGCTCGTAGCGGCCATTTATCTGGATGGCGGCGACCCTCCGGCCCGCGAGTTCATTCTGCGCTACGTGGCCCCGGAAATTGAGTTGGTGGCCGGCGGCGAGCATGGGGGAAATTACAAATCGCTGCTGCAGCAACTGGCTCAGCGGGAATACGGCACCACGCCCACCTATCAATTGTTGGATGAAAAAGGGCCGGACCACAGCAAGTGCTTCAAGATTTCCGCCCAGCTTGGCGCTAACCGCTATCCACCCGCCTGGGGCCGCAACAAGAAAGAGGCCGAGCAGCGCGCGGCCCGCAACGCCCTGAGCGATCTCTCCGGCGAGCCCGTGCCGTTCCCCTCGGACTGACGCCCAATGTAGGCCGGTCTCTCCGAGACCGGCAGCGGGTTTCGGAGAAACCCGCTCTACGTCCTATCACCCACGGGAGCGTTGCAGATGCCCGCTTGGCTCAATGATTCCTTGTCGTTCTCGACCGCGGTCTCCGCAGAGCAAGTGCTTGTGCGGCTGCTCGTGGCAACGGTCTATGGCGGCTGCGTGGCGCTGATCTACCGCGCCGCGCATGGCCGGCTCCAGGCCGATGCCCGCACGCTCTTCACCACGCTGTTGCTGCTCTCGATCCTGATCGCCATGGTCTCGATGGTGATCGGCGACAGTGTGTCGCGGGCCTTCAGCCTGGTGGGAGCACTCTCGATCGTGCGGTTCCGCACGGTGGTGGAAGACACGCGCGACACGGCGTTCGTCATCTTTGCCGTGATCGTCGGCATGGCGGCGGGGGCAGGCCTCCTGCTAGTTCCGCTGTTGGGCATTCCGGTCGTCGCGCTCGTGGCCATCGGTCTGGGGCGATCGGAACTGCCGCCTGAACCCAAAGTGCGCGAGACCACGCTGATCGTCCGGTTAGCCGTGGCCCGCGATCCCGAGGAGCTGGCGGGCATTCTCGAAGAGCACCTCGAAGACTACCGGCTCGTGGCCGTCGAGACGGCTCGCCAGGGCGCCGCGCTGGAGATGAAGTACCAGGTCCGTCTGCGCGCCTCGGCCAGCATGCCGGCGCTGGTGCGTGCGCTGAACCAAGTCGAAGGCGTCCAGGGCGTGGAGCTGCGAAGCTAGGACCCGCAGAAAGTTCCGTGGAAGACTCGAAGGAAATTTTGATGGTCTGCCCATGCCAGTGGGACGGACCAAAGCAGCGGCATACGGTTCGACCGGACCTAAAAACCCGAACGCGTAAGCGAGGGTGCGGCGGGGAGGACGTTCCATGATGGTTGGTCGTTCGAGCTTCACCCTCGTTAACAAGCAAGGGTCAAGCTCCACAGATGTATCAATGCTCCCTCGCGGACCGGCGTGAGACCGTCCCTCTTCACCGGCCTCTACGCGGGAGTGAGACGCGCTGTTTCCGGGCCATAGCGGAAGCCGCCGATGGTCCCCTCCTTGATTCTCTGAATCGCCTCGTCGATCACAGGCAGTGGAACGAGAAACCACTCCCTGGGCTCCACCCGTCCGCCGAAACGATCCTTCAACTGCAGATCCAATCGAGCATTGCCGAAAAACCTGTGCAGAAGCAACTCCAGCGCCTTCCGATTAACGTTGGAAAGTTTGAAAGTCGCTACGGGGCGCACCAGCAGTGAGTCGAAGTTCACTGGCTGCTGGGGTATTAGCCACAGATGAACACGGATGAACACAGATGGGAGGAGGAACCTGAACAGGCATGACGAAGCAGTTTCTGATCTGTGTGCATCCGTGTTTATCTGTGGCCAATTCGTCCGTGGCTCGATTGACGGAGACTCACGGTCGGGGTCGCGGCTTGGAGTTCGCCAGGCTGGCCGTGTAGCATGCCCGGGGCCAACTAAACGCCGATCAACTCAGACGGGAGCGAACCATGAGCGAGGTGGAAGTGAACGAGTTGACGGAACGCATTATTGGCTGCGCGTTCCGGGTGTCGAATACCCTCGGCTGCGGGTTTCTGGAGAAAGTCTACCAGAACGCCCTCGTGCATGAGCTGCGAAAGGCGGGGCTCTTAGCCGAGTCCCAGCGGCCAGTGAATGTCTATTACGACGGCGTGCTGGTGGGCGAGTTCTTCGCCGACATTGTGGTGGCGGACAACGTGATCCTTGAACTGAAGGCCACGGCCGAGCACCACGACATCTTCACGGCTCAATGCCTGAACTATCTGAAGGCGACCCGAAAGCCCGTCTGTCTGCTGTTGAACTTTGGCCAGCCGCGCGTGGATGTGAAGCGCTTTCGTGGGGCGCACCAGCAGTGAGTCGAAGTTCACTGGCTGCTGGGGTATTAGCCACAGATAAACACGGATGAACACAGATGGGAGGAGGAAGCTGAACAGGCATGACGAAGCAGTTTCTGATCTGTGTGCATCCGTGTTTATCTGTGGCCAATTCGTCCG
>JBGTDH010000076.1:0-9598 GCA_041748435.1 Pirellulales bacterium | reverse complement strand
CCAGCGCAAGCAGACAGCATCGGCCGGCGCAAGGGCGCTCGGGGCGGCGGACAAAGTGGCAAGCAAAGCTCGATCCTCCGTGATCGAAGGGTGCAGCGGCGAAGGATTGGGGTGCCCCTTATTTTCGTCGGACAAACCGTTCGGACTTGAACGATTAAGCCGGTTGCGCGAATCGCCGGTGAATAGGACCCAAATCTCGCCGAGCCAAGCAGTTGCGTTGAGCGCCGGCCCGCTGGCATTTTCTTGACACCTCCACAGACCCCGAATATCATCGAAGGTGCGGTCCTATTCGCCCCTGCTTTCTCGGCTGCTAGCGGCTGGTCTTTTCTGCGAGCGGCCTGGGTGACGTACCGCGCGGCGAAACAGCGGTTTGAGGCGGCTCCGTTCTTGAGGCGTTCATGAGCATTCTGAGTAAAGTAACCGTGGGCTTGGTCTCAATCATGGCCCTGGTTTTCTGGTACATGGCCATGCGCACGCTCAAAACGCATCAGGCGTGGCGCTCCGCCGTGGCCGCCCACAAGGTTGCGCTCGCCGAAGTCCAAACCAAGACCACGGCCATGAGGGAAGGAAACCCCGAGAAGGGAGGCATGAGCCTGGGCTCGTTGCAGGTGTCCCTCGATTCCGCGGTCTTCGGCCGCGGACGCGTATGGAACGAGGGCGCTCCCCGCTTCGACGCTGCCCGCGGCACGGTGGCGGTGGCCATCGATAAGCCGCAACCGCACCAGATCGAGCCGAACATGCTGCTGCACGCCTTCCAAGGCTTGGACGATGCCCCCGGCCGTTACATCGGCGAGTTCAAGGTCACGGCGGCCGATGCCAACACCGTCACGCTCACGCCCACATACACTCCCACCGCCGAGCGGCAGGCCGTGCTGCAACGATCTCGCGGTCCTTGGACGCTGTACGAAGTGCTGCCCACCGACATGAACGAGCTGTTCGCCGGGTTGGCCGAGGACGACATTCGAGACATGTTGCCCGCTCCGCCGAAGCAACTTCCGGGCGAAGTAATGGACGATTTTCAGGCCCGCCGGCTGGAGCACGAAGCGCTGTTGCGCGAGTACCTGGACGATGCCAAGCCCATCGACGCCAACGACCCGCCGCCGCCGGAGCGCACGCAGGTCGTGGTGAAGTTCGTGAAAGATCAGAAAGATCTGACCGACGCCATGAAGCAGGACCTGGACCGGATGAAGTTCGGCGAGAGCCTCGTCAAGTCGGGCATCGTGATGAAGGTGGATGTCGAGACCGCCACCGAGCTCGTGCGAATGGGATTGGTGCAGGAAGTCGAACGCCGTTATCACCGCAAGCTGCGGGACTACGGCCTGGTGCTGCGAGAGTTCCACCGACGGTTGCCGGTCACCGAAGACCACATCGCCAACCTGCAGAAAGATCTGGATTACCTGGTTGAATCGAACCAGGATGCCGACAAGCAACTGTTGGAAACGCAGATGCAAGATGCCGCCTTGAATCAGGAGCTGGCGCTGGTCACCAAAGAACTCAGCGTGGTGAGCCAGTTTCACAGCACGCTGCAGCAGCGGCTGGATCAGGTCAATTCCCAGATTGCTCTGCTGCAGCAAGAGAACCAGTCTCTGGCCGCGCAACTGTCTCAACGCCAACTCCAAGCCGTCGGCGATCCCAAAGCAACCAGCCAACCCGCCTCGCGCTCCGCCGGCCGCGCGCCCAATGCCAGGGGTGTGACGCGGGCACAACCCGCCGACTCCCGCCGTTAGCTCGGTACGCACTGAAAAATCGGCTCCGAACTCCAGCCCCTTGCCGCTCTCATGGGCCTAGCAGATCGAGACTACTACCGGGACGAGCCGCGCGGCACGCTGCTGGGCGGCGATCGTTCGATGGTCACCAATCTGATCATCGCTAACGTCGCGGTGTACCTGGTCGACGAAATCTTCTTGAATGGCCGGTTAATGAGTGCGATGGCCCTCAAGGGGTCGATCTTCCAGCGACCATGGGACGTCTGGCAACTGCTGACCTACGGCTTTGCCCATGCAGAAGCCGATCGCAACATGTTGCACATTGTGTTCAACATGCTGGCCCTGTGGGTGTTCGGCCGGGATGTCGAGGGGATCTATGGCCGCAAGGTCTTCCTGCAACTCTATCTCACGCTGTTGGTCCTGAGCGGCGTCACTTGGCTGGTGACATCCGTCGACACCCCCAACGCCAGCGTGGTGGGCGCCTCGGGCGCGGTGTTCGGCGTCATGCTTGTGTACGTCATGCATTACCCGCAGCGGACGCTCCTGCTGTTTGGCATCGTGCCCGTGCGAGCCTGGTTCATGATGGCCGCCTACTTGCTGATGGAGTTCAACGCGCTGGATCGCAATACACACGACTACGTGGCCCATACGGCACATCTGGGTGGCGCACTGTTCGGTTTCGTGTTCTACAAGACGGGCTGGACGCTGTTCACGCTAGCGCCGAGCGGCTTGCTCAAACGCGGCATGACGGCCCGCCGCCCCAAGCTCAAGCTGCACGCCCCGGAGCAGGACGATGAACTGCTGGCCGAGCGCGTCGACGCCATTCTCGCCAAGATCAGCCGCGAGGGGGAAGCCAGTCTCAGCAAAGACGAGCGCCGCGTCCTCGAAGACGCCAGCCGCCGCTATCAGAAACGCCGGAGCTAGATACCGGGACTCGCAACGAGTCGCAAAACGAGAGTGCCGCCCTCGCGTTTTCTGCAAAAAATGCGGCACTTACATGCGCACCAGTACCCCCACGGGGAGTCGAACCCCGGTTTTCGGGCTGAGAACCCGACGTCCTGGGCCACTAGACGATGGGGGCGGCAAGACCCTTGTTTAACCGACCGGCGGGCGAACTGTCAACCGCCGTCGGGAGATCGAAGAAATCGCACTTTGCGCGGCTTGAAATGCGAATCAGTAGTCGTACCAGAGGCCGAAGCCGAGCTGCTCTTCGAACTGGTTGAAGAACTCCCACTGCGGGCTCTTGCCGTTGAGATAGTGGAACCCCATGCGGAAGAGCTTGTTGGTGCAGCCGCCGCGCCATTGCCAGCCGACTTGCGCGACGAAGTGCCCGCCGAAATCGAATTCCTCCCGCAAGTATGCATTCCAGGCTGCGAAGGGTGCGCCGCGCAGGCCCGTGGGATACGCCGGAGAGTAATCGACACCGAACTGACAGGCCAGCGGCTCGGCGCCGCCATCGGTGTTGAAGCTGTACTCCAGTTCGCCGTAGAGCCGCAGATCGTTGGTCCAGTAATAGGAGTGGCCCCACACGAACGAGTCCCGCACGTAATTGATGCGGGGGAACAGGGGGTTCTTTATCAGGAACTCGTCTCCCAGGTGGGAGCTGAGATGGTAGTACGCGAACTTGGTCTGGTAGGGCCCTTCGCCGTACGTCAGCGGAATGCCGAAACGGAAATCGGCCGAGACCACATCGTATTCTTCTTCCGGATCGAGCCGGGGGAAGGCCGCGCCTTCGATATCCAACTGCCATCCCTCGGGCCAGTTGCTGTCGCTGTTGCCGTAGCGGAGGATGCCCACGCGGCCACCCAACGTGGCGTCCCACAGCCAGCCCTGGTCCTTATCGTGGAACCAGATGCTTTGGAACCGCGACTCTTTGACGCCCGCCAGATACGAGCGATAGATGAGCCCGTCGGGAAGCACCTGCAAGTGCCACGGCTCGGGACAGCAGCAGCGGGAGCAAGCACAGCGGCAGCCTCCGGTGCAAACAGTCTCGACGGGGGCTACGGCCGGTTCCCAGACTTCGCCCGGACCCAAGCTGGCCGGGTCCGGCAAAAAGCCGTTGGGCGAGGGGGGCGGGGGCGGATCCTGTGCGCGGACAAAATTGCCCGCCAGCAGCAGTATCAGGCACAACAGCAATCGACGCATATGCGGGTATGTTGCAGCACGACGTCAGCGGTCTCGGGCGCCGGGTCGAGCTTCCTTCTTGAGTGCGCAGCGGGAGCGGCAGGATCAGAGGGTCTTTCCACTATTCGATCATCGGTCCGCCGCGCGTGCTTTCACGATAGCGAGCCTTAAAATCACACCAACGAGGGACGTTGGGCAACCGTCTGCGGAGGATGGCTAAGTCTTGCGGGCTGAACCTTTTCCTAATGTGCCGCCAGGGCGCAACTCAGGTAAGATAAATCGTTGTTCGATTCTTCCCGCGATGCGGCCATTCCGATGAGCGATCAGTGGTTTTTCGAGATTGGCGATGGGCAAACCTATGGCCCATATCCTTTGGAGAAGCTCCAGAAGTGGGCTGCGTCCGGGAATCTGATGCCTACGCACCGTGTTCGCCACGCCGAGTCCGAGGAATGGACCATTGCGGCCTATGTGCCCGGCTTAGAGTTGACGACCGTGAGCGTGGCGCCCGTGTTCGCCGCTGCTACCGAAGATACCAAAGCGCCGAAGACGCTCGGCACTTTAGTGCGCGGGTTGGGACGCAAGAAGGATCTCGCTCCCGCAGCGGGTGATCCCGCACATGCTGCCGCCAGTAAACCTCAGGCGCCCCGAGAGCCTCCCGATATTGTCGGCCTCTGCACCCAGGTTTTGGAAGCCGCCTTTTCGCGCGGGGCATCGGATATTCACATCGATCCCGAGGAGAACATCGTCCTGATTCAGATTCGCGTGGACGGAGAGCTCGAAACGCTGCGCAAGCTCCCCAAGACGCTCCACAGCCCGGTGGTGACGCGCTTCAAAGTGCTGTCCAACATGGACATCGCCGAAAAGCGCCAGCCGCAAGACGGGCGATTCTCTTGCACGCTGGGACCTCAACAGCGCCGCATCAGCGTCCGCTCCGCCTGCCTGCCCACCACGCACGGCGAGCGCATTACGCTGCGGCTGCTGGCCCTGGAAACGGACCAGCTCACACTCAATCGCTTGGGCATGTCCAAGGCCTCGCACGACCTGTTCGTCCAGTTCGCCTCGCAGAAGCAGGGGATGATTCTGCTCACCGGACCCACGGGCAGCGGCAAATCGACCACGCTCTATGCCGCCTTGCGCCACCGGCTGGCGAATTTTCCGGGACGGATCATCACGGTGGAAGACCCGGTGGAGTACGACCTCATTGGCGTGGCGCAGTCGGAGATCGATGCGGCCGACAAGCTGCGGTTCGACACGGCGCTGCGCACCATCTTGCGCAGCGATCCGGACGTGATCATGATCGGAGAGATTCGCGATTTCGATTCGGCCGACATCGCCATCAAGGCGGCGCTCACGGGTCACCTGGTGTTCAGCTCTTTGCACGCCAATTCGGCGGCCGGTGTGATCACGCGATTGATCGATATGGGAATCCTTCCGTTCCAGGTTGCGGCAACGCTGCGTTTATGCATCGCGCAGCGCCTCGTCCGGAAGCTGTGCCCGAATTGCCGCAAGCCGCGACCGCTCACGAGCGTCGAGGCACACGGGTTGGGCCAACCGGAGTTGACGGGCACAACCGTGTTCGATCCGGGGCGTTGTGAAGGCTGCCAGCGGCGAGGGTTCCGTGGCCGTGTGGGACTCTTTGAGTTGCTTCCCGTGGACGAGCAGTTGAGCGCCAAGATTGTGTCGGGCGGCGACGAGGGCGAGTTGCAGCGTCATATGCAGGAGACCAACATTCCACGTTTGCGGGACGACGCGCGGGAAAAGGTGCTGGCCGGCACAACCAGCTTTTCCGAAGTCGTGGCGTTCATGTAATCAGCCACAACAACCAGGCCACGGCCGGGATGGCCAACGTCACGGTGAGAATGTCTCGGGGCGAGCGGTTGATGCGCCGTTCCCAACTGCGGCGCGCACTCTGGAAATCCCGCAACGCCAGGGCAGCGTCCCGCGCTTCCACGGCGTGGGCATAGAACTGCTCTTCCTCCGCGGAGAGCTGCTCGCGCGCAGCGATCGCCGCTGATTCCACATGCTTGAAGTGCGACAGAATCCGCCGGGCCTGATAGAGCTTGAATCGCTTGGATGCTGCGTTGGAGTCTGCGGACATGCGAGCCGGGGTCAAACCGTGCTCGGGCTGGTGGACGAACTCGGCTTCGAGCTGCTCGCGCCAGCGCGTCAGATCCAACGATAACAAAGGAGTGAGCATTGGCACGCCAAGCATCAGGAACGGATCGACATCCAGCGCAGACTCAATGCCGTAAGATTGAAACAGGGCTGCCAGCGGGCCAGTCATTCCCGGTATCTCGGCCACTTGCTCTTGAATCAATTGCGTCGACAAATACTGATTTCTGGCCGCCGAACGCTCCCAGGCCAGCACTTCTTTGAGTTGGGTGTCGGCCGCCAGATAATGCTCGCATGCCGCGGTGAGATCGGCGACGCGCGCCTGGTAAGCCATTTGACGCCTGGCATGTGTCGCGCGAACCGCACTGGACCGATGCTCGAGCTGATTCTGATGATGACTCAAACGTTGGTGAAGCAAAGCCAGGGTCTCACGACGTGATCTGCTGCCGCGGCCCCATTGCAACACCGCGCCCCCGGCGATGGCCATTAATGTGCCCGCCAGGACCATCCAAGCAGAAAGGGACGGCGGCGTTGCCACGCCAACCAGGCAGACGGCGGCGGAAGCAGCGAGCAGTCCCGTTCCCACATCGGGCTGCGAGAGCTTTGTTCCCGCGGATGCTTGCTTAGGCGGCAGCAGTTGCGGCGCCGCCAGCTTTTGAGCATCGATGCCGGGAAACGCGGGCATGCTCAGGCCGCGCAGCCGGTCCTCGAGCTGGGCCAGGCGTTGCGACAGGGTAGCCGCGGTCTCCGCGGAGACGAAGAATTGTGGCCCCCCTTCATTCTCGATCCGGCACCAGGGGCACTCGCGAAGCTGACCAAAGTAGACGTGTGCCGGATCGAAGTCGCAAGCTTTCCGCTGACGTATCAAGGAGTCCAGTTCCACGATCCATTGTTTGGCCGCGGGCCGCCCTTCCCGGTTCGCGCGACCGCGAAACGCCGCTTCAAACAGCTTGCCCAAAGGCAGCGGGATATCTTCCAACAACAACGAGAACGGGGGCGGCTCCATCTGGGTGACGGCCCGGTATTGCGAGAACGCGAACCGCCGCTGACCAATGGCCTTTTCCAACGGCAGATCGCCGACGCCGCTGAATCGGCCGGCAAACGGATGGCGCCCCACAAACAACAGGTGAAAAAGCAGCACGGCCAGACCAAAGCAATCGTGATCTGCGGTTCGCGGCACTTCGCGCAGGTTCTTGGATTGCAATTCGGGAGGCGTGAAGTGGGGCGTGCCAACGCCGCACAGATAGGTCTTGCCGCGACCGCTGATCTGCAGGGAATCGCAATCGATGAAGCGCACGCACATCTCCGCATCGACCAACAGATTCCCCTGGTTGACATCGCCGATCACGATGCCCGCCGCGTGCATCGAGTCGAAGGCCGCCGCAATGTTCCGGGCCGCCAGCACCAGGTGGTGCCACTGCGTATCGGCGAAATGCTTGCGCCGATTGGCCGTGCCATATAATTCGTGCAGTTGCCGGGCTGCCGTGATGCGCGGCATGAGCAGGCCGCAGGGTTCGCGTCCCGGTCCCTGATGCAACATCGCTTGCGGCCAGGCAGAGATAGCGTCCAATTCAGGGGATCGGCAAGCCACCAGGGCCGCGAGTTTCTCCACCAACTCTGCCGGAAGAAGCGCCTGATGATAAACCTTCGCCACCAGCGCAGGCTGCCCCTCGACGGCGAAGACGCTGCCTTCTCCGCCGCGGCCGATCAGCTTTCCCAACGGAATCGCCCGGCCCGCCGAGTCAACCAGCATCGGCGGCTTCGAGGGCCACTCGCGAGGCAAGGACGAGGCTCTTGTCGTCATCGTTCTTATTTCGCACGAAATCGGATTGCAACAACTGCCCCAGATCGCCGGCCAGGCGTCCGAGATCGACAGACTCCCGCAAGGCCTTAAACAAGGGATCAAAAAACGGAGCGTGAGGCGTAAACGTATCGAATCGCAGCGCCAGTCTCTCCAGGCCGTCGGTCAGCACGGCCGCCTCGGAAAACTCTTCCCGGCTGAGCTCGATCTGAATCTGCTCGCGAAAGTCCGAAGAGGTGAGGAAGTTCGTGGTGTTGACATATTCCCCCGACTGCGGCCAGAACACCACCCCCAGCGCCGTGCCGTGGCGCAGGACGATGGCCCCGTCTCCAATCTGGAAGAGCACTGCCGCATCGCAGGCAAGGAGGGCCACGCAGAGCGTGGTGGCATAATCTCGAAGTTCCCTCTGGTCCAACTGCGCCCGCGCGTCGATCGCCTGCCGCGCCGCCTCGCACCATTGGAGCACATCATTTACGCCAACATCGTTAAACCGACCTCGCGCTGCGTAGTGTGCCTCCGCGCTGGCCATAATCGACTCGCACGCCAGCTCCGAGCCGATCTGGCTGCACTCCGCAGAGCCCGCGCCATCTGCCACGCAAGCCACGAGCGCGGCTGCCGATCCTTCGCCCAGCAAGCGCACCCGATGATTGTCCTGGCACGGTGTCCCGGCAACACTATGACTCCGCCCCGGCACGCTCTGGGCAATGTGTCGCCACACGGGAGTCATCCTAGACCGTGGCCCAGCCCCGAGGCCCGGAGGTGGGATCGGCCAGGGGTACTTCATCACCCGGCGAGGAACGGGAAACCGCCTGCTGGGAATTGGAAAGCCAGCTAAAGAGCTGCGCGAATTTCATCCCTTGCAGCCAGAGCGGCTTGCGGACGCAAATCTCTTCCAGGATCTGCATGTTGGCGCCTTGCACGCCCACGGCAAAGAAGCTGAACGATTTCTGCTTTTCGCCGGCATGCACCCGGTCCGCCGCCGGTTTCCATGAATCGTTCGGCTCGCCGTCGGTGATCAGGAATGCCCAAGGACGATAGTAGGCCACCCCTTGCTCACGGTAGGTCTTCTTCCGCTCGTCGATCATGTCGAGCGCCACATTGATGGCTTCGCCCATCGGCGTGTTGCCCTGCACTTGCAGCGTCGGAGGCTCGAAGTGGGCCGCGGTCACAAAATCGACCACGCGCGTGACCTTCCCGCCGAAGGAGACAATGGCCACTTCCACGCGTTTTGCCGCCAGCGGATCGGCCAGCAGCTCTTCTTTGTACACCTTCAGGCCGGCGTTCAGTTCATCAATGCGTTGGCCTTGCATCGACGTGGAGGTATCCACAATCAACACGCACGGCACGCGCGGCTCGGGGTTCTCTGCAAACTCAACGGCCTTGAATGCGTTAGCGGCAGATACTTGCTCCATCGCGGCTCTCACGGGTAGCTCAGGGAATGCATCACAAGACCCTATCTTTTCAGATGTCGTTCCCGAGTGCAACGATTTGATCGCCCCTCACTCATTCTCTCCGACGACGGGTTTGGTCGCGTCGACAGCCAGGGCGGCCATGCCGGCGACGAGAAAGCCTGCGGCACAAGTGAGGAAAACCAGGTCCCAGCGATCGCCCTGCGGGCCGAGGATCCAGTTGCAGAATTGTGGGGCCGCAAACGCGCCGAAGTTTCCCCACATGTTGCCCCAGCCCATCACGCTTCCCACGTGTCGGCCGCCGACGTCCTGGGAAAAAGCCCACACTGCGCCCACGCCCAGATCGGTGGAGAAAGCCACCAGGGAGAAGGCGGCCGTGAGCACCCAAGGAGTCCAATCGCCAAACCAATTGGCCAGCGGCAGCAGGCAGAGGAGATAGGCGGCCA
>JBGTDH010000075.1:0-3107 GCA_041748435.1 Pirellulales bacterium | reverse complement strand
CGCGCCGCGCTCGACCGATGGCTTGCTGTTCACGCACAAGAGTCCCGTGCTGGCCGTCGAGGCAAAGGGCCCCCGGCGCACGGCCGTGGGGCGCGAGACCAAATTCCGCGTCTCGTTGCGAAACACGGGCGATGTCTCGGCTCGCGATGTGCTGCTCGTGGTGCAGTTGCCCGCGGGCGTCGAAGTTGTCTCCGCGCATCCGACGACCGGGGAAGCCCGCGTGCCGGCCAGCAAGGAATCTGCTCCGGTGTTGCGCTGGAGCGTGAGCGAAGTTCCGTCGCGCAGCCAGGAAGAGTTGGAGCTTGTGCTGATGCCGCGTAAGAGCGAGGCGATCGATCTGGTCGTGCAATGGACTTTTGCTCCCGACACGCAGCAGGTCGTGGTCGACGTTCAGGAGCCGAAACTGCAAATGCATCTGGCCGGTCCCAAGGAAGTCAGCTTTGGCGAGAAGGCAATCTTCAAGCTCACGTTCTCCAACCCCGGCGATGCCGATGCAGAGAATGTCGTGGTCACGCTGCCTGCCATTGGCGCCGGCGAAGGCCCGGCCGATTCGCATGCAATCGGCACTCTTCGCGCGGGCGAGAGCAAGGTCGTGGAGATGGAGCTGGTGGCTCGCCAAATGGGCCGCCTCACCATACAAGCCCAGGCCAAGGCAGACTGCGATCTGCACGCGGCCGTGACTCAAGAGGTGACGGTCCGCCGCGCCGGGCTGGCGATCGAATTGGAAGGCCCCAAGACGGCCTATGCCCGCGCCAACGCCGGCTACAAAGTGATCGTTACCAACAACGGCAACGCCACTGCGTCCGATGTGCAAGTGGCGGTGCAGTTGCCGCAGCGCGCCAAGTACGTCTCCAGCACCGTCGGCGGAGAGGCCACCGGAGAGCGCGTGGTCTGGACGCTCGAGTCACTGGAGCCGGGCCAACAGCAAGAGCTCGGCTTTAAGTGCCAGTTGGAGAACAGCGGCGCCAATCGCGTGCAGGCCGCCGCCGTGTACGGCGATCTGAAAGACATCGCCACGCTGACCACGGAAGTGGAAGCCGTAGCCGATCTGACCCTCTCCGTCGACGAGCCCGAAGGCGTCTCGTCGGTGGGCGATGAGGTGACGTATGAGATTCGCATCAAGAACCGCGGCACCACGTCTGCCACGGGCGTGAACGTGGTGGCGTTCTTCTCAGATGGCCTGGAGGCCATCTCGGCCACCGGGGCGCGCTACGAGATCACTGCCGGGCGGATTCAGTTCGGCGTCATTCCGGTCATCGCGGCCGATAAGGAGTTGGTGCTGCGGATCAAGGCCCGCGCCGATCAGGCGGGCAATCACGTGTTCCGCGCCGAGGCTCAATGCACGGCCCTCGGGTCGAAGCTGGCCCAGGAAGGCACGACGCGGTTCATCGACAGCGAATCCAGCGGCTCGGACGTTGAAGAACCGAGAACGACGCCCCCGGCGCGTTCCAGCAAAGCCACAGCGGAGGACGCCGGCGATTCTTCCAAGTGGTCCGGCTCCAGCCGTCGCCGCGGCTCGATGCCCGCCGACGTCTACACGCCCGACGCGGGCAGCGACGAGCCAGAATAGCCGTGGGGCACGATTGGGCTTACGCCTCGACGCTCGCCTTGGGGGCGGTTAAGATCAGAGGGGATTTCACGCTCCTCGATTTCGCAGGCCATTATGTCCCGCTATCCGCAGATGTTCCGCGTTCGGCAGCAGTTTGAAGGTCCGCGCGTGGACGATATTCCGGGCACCGTGCGCTCCGAGCTAACGCGGCTGAAGCTGCAATCTCGCATCCAACCAGGGCAGAGCGTCGCCGTGACGATGGGCAGCCGCGGGATCGCGAACATCCACCTGGTGATTCAGGCCACGGTCGCGCATCTGAAGTTGATCGGCGCCAAGCCGTTCGTTGTGCCGGCGATGGGAAGCCACGGCGGCGGCACTGCCGAAGGGCAGCGGGCCATTCTGGAAGGCTACGGGGCGACCGAAGAATTCCTGGGCTGCCCGATTCACTCCAGCATGGAGACCGTGATTGTCTGCCAGACGGCCGAAGGGATTCCCGTGCATTTCGATCGCAACGCTTATGAGGCGGATCATGTGCTCGTCTGCGGCCGTGTGAAGCCGCACACCGGGTTTGTGGGCGATATCGAAAGCGGTCTGATGAAGATGATGCTCATCGGCCTGGGCAAGCACGAAGGCGCCAAGATCTACCATCGCGCCATCACCGATCTCAGCTTCCCGCAAATTGTGCGCAGCGTCGCCGGGCACGTGCTGAAGAAATGTCGCATTGTGGCCGGCCTGGGCGTGGTCGAAAACGGCTACGACGAGACGGCCCTCATTCGGGCCGTGCTTCCCGAAGAATTGGAAGAGCGCGAGAAGGAGCTGCTCGTGCTGGCCAAGCGGTGGCTTCCGCGCCTGCCGTTCGATCATGCCGACGTGCTGATCATTGATGAGATCGGCAAGAACATCAGCGGCGCCGGCATGGACACCAACGTCGTGGGACGGAAGTTCAACGATCGCAAAGCGGCCGAGGACGAAGATCCCAAGGTCAAGCGGATTTTTGTCCGCGGCCTGACCGAGGAAACCCACGGTAATGCGGCCGGCATCGGCATCGCCGAATTCTGCACGCGCCGCTGTGTCGCGCAAATCAACTACGAGATCACCAAGATCAATTGTCTCACGGGCGGGCATCCCTCCGGCGCGATGACGCCTGTGTATTACGACACCGATCGCGAGGTGCTGGACGCCGCGCTCAGCGTCGTGGGGTTGGTGCCGTCCCACGAGGCCAAAATCCTGTGGATTCCCAACACGCTGCATCTGGCGGAGGTGGAATGCTCTGCCGCGTACCTGGGGCAGGCCCGCGAGCGGGAAGACCTGTGCTTGCTGACCGAGCCCCGGGAATTGGTGTTCGACGACGAGGAGAACCTGGTCCACCTGGAAGCGGCGCTGGCCGTCCATTGAGCAAATCCGTTCGCGCTCCGGCGTCGGATCGCCCGCGAATCATTTCACGACAACGGAACACAATCTAATCGCCCCGCGGGCACTCAACGCCCACCGTTGGTGAGGCCATTCCCTGCATGCGCATTCTGATCACGCATCACCTGCCGCTGGAAGGCTCGGCTTC
>JBGTDH010000074.1:0-1933 GCA_041748435.1 Pirellulales bacterium | reverse complement strand
CGGGGATGCTTTCACCTCCTGGATCACGGACTTGAGCCGGTTCTCAAACTCTCCTTTCACCCCGGCACCCGCTTGCAGGAGGCCGAGATCCAATGTGCGAACCGAAACATTTGCCAACGGCGCGGGAACATCGCCGGCAGCGATCCGCAGGGCAAATCCTTCGACGACTGCCGTCTTTCCCACGCCGGCTTCGCCCGTGAGGATGGGATTGTTCTGGCGGCGTCGCATCAGAATATCGATGATCTGGCGAATCTCGGGATCGCGTCCCAGCACGGGATCGATCTTGCCCGCCTTGGCCCGCTCCGTGAGGTTCTGCGTGAACTGATCCAGTGCCGGCGTTTTGGTATTCAGCGGCGCGCCCGGGGTCCCACTTGAGGCTGCGGCCATGGGCAATTGCACTTCCTCGGCACTTCCCGCCACCAAGGCCGGCAAGTCTTTGAGGAGTTGCTCGCCCGAAATCTTTGCCAACTCCGGCGAGCTGACGGCCAGCCGGCTGGAGAGCAAACGATCCGTGAGCAAGGCCGCCAGCAGCGTTCCCGAACGAACCTGCGGACTGCCGAACTTCAGCGAAGCCACGACCCACGCCTCGCGCATCAAATCGCTGATCTCCAGCGACAACTCCGGAGAACGGGCATTGCCCGTGCGAAGTTGATCCAGCGCGCGAGTGAGCTCGCGATTGACGCGCGAGGCATCCACTTCGTAATGCTTGAAGATGCGGGTCAGGTCGGTCTCGGCGGGCTCCAGCAGCTTTACGAGCCAGTGCTCGATCTCGACATTGTAATTGGAGCGGGACAGACACAACCCGGCCGCCCCTTCCAGAGCCCGGCGACAGGTTGTATCAAGTTTGCCGACTAACGCCTTCAGATCGATCGCGGCCATGTGGTTTTTCTCGCGCGGTTGTATGCATTCTTCCGCCGCCGCCAATGTGCAAACCTTCGGCCGGCGTGCGGGTGCGCAAATGTAGCTTGCCCGCGGCGCGGGGAATGCCGTCTCTGATGAGGACAGTCCAACCTGGGGCGATCGTGTATGATGCAGGCATTCGTTGGCCGGATGTTCGGTGAATCGAGAGGTGACCTCATGCCCATCCACGATTGGACGCGCGTTGCCGCGGGGATATTTCATCATTTTCATCACGACTGGATCACCGCGATCTCCAGTGCGTTGAATGAGGGCGTTCTGCCGCGCGACTACTATGCATTAGCGGAGCAGCAGGCCGCGGGCTTTGGCCCGGACGTGCTCACGCTGCAAGCTCGCCCTGGGGATGCCGATGCGACATCGACCGGAGGCAGTTCCAACGGCACGGCCCTGCTGGTGGCTCCCCCCCAAGTACGTTTTCAGGCTCGTTGGACGCAGGAGTTCCGTCGACGCAAGAAAAGCACGATTATCGTGCGGCATGTCAGCGGCGACGACATCGTGGCCGTGGTCGAGATTGTCTCGCCGGGCAACAAGAACAGCCACAGGCCGTTTCAAGCGTTGATCGACAAGGCGGTCAACCTGCTGGAGTCGGGAATTCAATTGCTCATTCTCGATCTCTTGCCGCCGAGCGCCCGCGACCCCAGAGGGTTTCACTCCGCATTGTGGGAAGCGATCACGGAGGAGATCTTCACGCCCCCCGCCGACAAGCCGCTCACGTTGGTGTCGTACGAATCGGACACGTCCATAACGGCCTACATCGAACCCGTCGCCCTGGGAGACGCATTGCCCGACATGCCCCTGTTTCTGGAACCCGGCGCTCACATCCTGGTCCCCCTGGAGCGCACCTACCGCGAGGCGTTTGCCCGCCTGCCCGCCCGCTGGCGCACAGTGCTGGAAGCGTAAGCATCGCCGAAGTCACTGCGGCCCCGTTGACGTGTTGGTGGCTTCTTGCGCGTCGACGAAGCCGTCGGTGTTGGTGTCGAGGTGGCGGAATTGGTCGATGGCGCCGAGGAACTCG
>JBGTDH010000073.1:0-4005 GCA_041748435.1 Pirellulales bacterium | reverse complement strand
CACGCCGCGCCCCACTTTCTCCGGCACGCGCGCACTGACCTGCTGATGCCGGATCTCATGGCTCACCGCGCCGGGCGGCAACTCGGGGTTCTCGGGCGCTTGGCCCTCATCGCTCATGGCACATTCCTTACGCCGCATTCTGGGAAGTGGATACCTCCGTTGTATCGCCCGTGGCGGCGTGGTCAAGAGCCGCGATTGCACGCGCGAAAAACTCGATGCTAGGAAGATAGGTAGACCGTAACGGTCGGGCGGTTGGAACAACTCAAAACCACGCGAATGCCAATCCAAGGGAACGGCCGAGGTCGGTACAATGGTACAAATATTTGCCGCGGCGTCAGGAGGATTTGGCGTGCTCATCGAACAGACGAATCTGGCAGACTCGATAACGGTACAGAGCGCGGCGGAAGACGTCGACTTTCACCCCCTGATCTGGAGCTGGTTCACCGGCAAGTTCGGCCGACCCACCGAGCCGCAGCGCTTGGGCTGGCCGCACATTGCCGCGGGCCGCAACACGCTCATCGCCGCGCCCACCGGGTCCGGCAAGACCCTCACGGCGTTTCTCTCCTGCATCGATCGGTTGTTTCGCCAAGGCATGTCAGGCGAGTTGTCCGATCAGACGGAAGTGGTGTATGTCTCGCCGCTCAAGGCGCTGTCCAACGACATCCGCCGCAATCTGAGTGTGCCGTTGGAGGAGATTCGCGCCTTGGCCGCCGCCGCCGGCCACGAGCCACAGGAGATTCGCGCCCTGGTCCGCACGGGAGACACGCCCACCGCCGAGCGGCAACGCATGATCCGCCGCCCGCCGCACATTCTGGTCACCACGCCGGAGTCCCTCTATCTGTTGCTCACCAGCGTGCGCGGCCGCGAGATCATGCGCACGGTTAAGACCGTGATTGTCGACGAGATTCATGCCCTGGCGAGGGATAAGCGCGGCAGCCATCTCACGCTGTCTTTGGAGCGGCTGGCCGATCTGTGTCCCTCGCCGCCCGTGCGCATCGGCCTCTCCGCCACGCAGCGCCCAATGGATCAGATCGCCCGCTTCCTGGTGGGCATGCGCGGAATAGATGCCCAGAACCGCCCCGATTGCGAGATCATCGACGTGGGGCATTTGCGGCAGCTCGATCTCGATTTGGAATTGCCTGCCAGCGAGCTCAACGCCGTCTGCACCAACGAGCAATGGGCGGAAGTCTACACGCGGCTGGTGGAGCGTATTCAGACGCATCGCAGCACGCTGGTGTTTGTGAACACGCGGCGGCTGGCGGAGCGCGTGGCGCATCATCTGAGCGAGCTGCTGGGCGAGGATGCCGTGGCCAGCCATCACGGGAGCCTCTCGCGCGAGATTCGCCAATCGGCGGAAGAGCGGCTCAAGGCGGGACAGCTTAAAGCCATTGTGGCCACGGCCTCGCTGGAGATGGGCATCGATATCGGCTACATCGATCTTGTTTGTCAGATCGGCTCGCCGCGCGCCATCGCCACGTTTCTGCAACGCATCGGCCGCTCGGGGCACTCGCTGGGCCTGGTTCCCAAGGGGCGGCTGTTTCCGCTCTGTCGCGATGAGCCGCTGGAATGCCTGGCGCTGCTGAACGCGGTGCGCGGCCGGCGGCTGGATCAGGTCGAGATTCCGCTGCAGCCGCTCGATATTCTGGCCCAGCAGCTTGTGGCCGCCACGGCCAACGACGAGTGGAGCGAAGACGCGCTGTATGAGTTGGCCCGCCGCGCGTGGCCCTACCGCGATCTCACGCGCGCCACGTTCGATCGATTGATGCAGATGCTCAGCGAAGGCGTGGCCAAGAATGGCCGGCACGGGGCGTACCTGCATCGCGACCAGATCAACGGCCGCGTCAAGGCCCGGCGCGGCGCTCGCATCGCCGCCATCACTAGCGGCGGCGCGATTCCGGAAACGGCCGATTACCGCGTCTTTACCGTCGAAGATCACACCTACGTCGGCACGGTGAATGAAGACTTCGCCATCGACAGCTCCCAAGGCGACATCTTCCTCTTGGGCAACACCTCGTGGCGCATTCTCGGCGTGAGCGCGGGTGAAATGACCGTGGCCGATGCCCACGGCCAGCCCGCCACGATTCCGTTCTGGGTGGGCGAAGCGCCCGGCCGCACCGTGGAGCTATCGGCCGAAGTCTCGCGGCTGCGGCAAGAAGTGGCGCAGCGCGTGAAGTTGCAATCGCGTGAGGGAGTCGCTAAGCCGCCAGCGGACGAGATGCCGGAATGTCTGGCCGACATGGCGGCGGCCGTCGCGTGGCTGCGCGAGGAATCGGGCGTAGGAGCGTGGGGCGCCGAGCAGGCCGCGCGCTACGTCGCCGCGCAGAAGGCGGCCGTGGGGCTGGTGCCCACCTGCGAGCAGATCGTTTTCGAGCGGTTCTTCGATGAATCCGGCGGCATGCAACTGGTGGTGCATTCGCCGCTGGGGGCGCGCATCAATCGTGCCTGGGGGCTAGCGCTGCGCAAACGCTTCTGCCGCAGCTTCGATTTCGAGCTGCAAGCCTCGGCCGATGACGATGGCATCGTCCTCTCGCTGGGACCGCAGCACAGCTTTCCCATCGATGCCCTGTTCAAGATGCTCACTCCGGCCAACGGCCAGTATCTGCTCACCCAGGCGTTGCTGGCCTCGCCCATGTTCCTCACGCGCTGGCGCTGGAATGCCACGCGGGCGCTGGCCGTGCTGCGGCAACAAGGGGGCAAACGCGTGCCGCCGCCGCTGCAACGCATGCGGGCCGAAGACTTGCTGGCCTCCGTTTTCCCGCAAACCGTGGGCTGCCTGGAAAACCATCACGGCGATATCGAGATTCCCGATCATCCGCTGGTCGAGCAAACCGTGCTCGATTGCTTGCACGAGGCGATGGATCTCGATCGCTGGCTGGCACTACTGGGCCAGATCGAACGGGGAGAAGTCGAGCTCGTGGCCCGCGACACGCGCGAGCCGTCCCCCTTCAGCCACAAGCTGCTCAACGCGAATCCCTACGCCTTCCTGGACGACGCCCCGCTGGAGGAACGCCGCGCGCGGGCCGTCGCCACGCGCCGCACACTCTCTCTAGAAAGCGTGCAGGACCTGGGAAGATTGGATGCCGAAGCGATCCGCCAGGTGCGTGCCGATGCCTGGCCCGTGGTGCGCGACGCCGACGAGCTGCACGACACGCTGATGACCTTGGGCGCGTTGCCGGAAGCCGATGGCCTGGCGTGGCGCGTATGGTTCGACGAGTTGATTCAACAGGGTCGTGCAGCGGCGATGCATCGAAACAACGGCGCCCTGTGGGTCGCCGCGGAGCGCACGCCGCTGGTGCGTGCCCTGTGGCCCGAGGCCCCCATCGAACCCGACGTGCGACTGCCGGAGAGCCTGCAGAAAACCTGGGAATCTGCCGATGCTCGCGTGGCTTTGATTCGGGGGCGATTGCAGATCAGCGGTCCCATCACCGCTTCCACGATGGCGGCCGAGTTTGGCATGGAGGCCAGCGCCGTCGAAGCGGCCCTCATGGCCCTGGAGGGCGAAGGCCTGGCCATGCGCGGCCACTTCACGCCGCATGAAGGAAATGGTCAAGCCAAGGGAGCGATTGCGGAGATCGAATGGTGCGAGCGGCGGTTGTTGGCCCGTGTGCATCGGCTGACGCTGGACGGACTGCGGCGAAAGATCCAGCCGGTCGAAGTTCCCGACTATCTGCGGTTCCTGGTTCGGCATCAGCGGTTGATGCCCGATCTCAAGTGGCGCGGCGAGGCGGGCGTGCGCGAAGCGCTCAATCAACTGCAAGGCTACGAGGCCGCCGCCGCCGCTTGGGAAAGATCGCTGCTTCCCTCGCGCGTGCGCCAATACGATTCTGCCTGGCTGGATCAGCTTTCGATGCTCGGCGAACTCACCTGGGGCCGCTTGCGTCCGCCGCGCAAGACCGAGGACGACGGTCCGAGCATCGCACAGATCACGCGGGCCTGTCCCATCGCACTCTGCTTGCGGGCCGACCTCGGCTGGCTCCTCTCGACCGAGCCGCGCACAGCCGCCAC
>JBGTDH010000072.1:0-4233 GCA_041748435.1 Pirellulales bacterium | reverse complement strand
CAGACTGCCAAAGGGTCGAAGCAACGTCGTGAAGAAGGCCATGCGATTTCGCTCCCTGTTGCGCGTTCAGATCAGAGATGTCGAGAGATGTGGGCAGCGATGAGAATACTGCGTAAGAGGGCGTTGTCAATCAGTTGGTTTCGGAATTGCCGTCGATCAGGAAGCTATCGGCTATCGGCTAATCGCTTTCGGCCAGAAGTTTGTCTGATAGTCGATAGCCGACTGGTAGGTCCGGCCTGCTTGCCTGCCGTGTGAAATGGTGAAATGAAATGAAACGCAATTTGCAACACATTAGGCAATCAGTGCGTGAAAGCCGCCGCCAGTTGCCTGGTTGGCAGGCGTGCTGGTCGCAGGACGACCTCCGTTTCTGATTCGGGCAGTACAGGATGCCGCGGGGGAATGCTAAGATCAGCACGGAACGCCGGGGCCGAGCGTCGCGTTGGTAGCATGAGCGAAACGGACGGCCGAGTGGAACGCAAGGATCTTGAGCATGCAGCGGATACTGATTACCGGCGGAGCGGGATTCCTCGGCTCCGTCCTTACGCCCACGCTGTTGCAGGCGGGCTATCATGTCACGGTGCTGGACAGCTTTCTGTTCCGCCAGGCAACGCTCCTGGACTGCTGCAAGTACGACACGCTGGAGATTGTGCGAGGAGATTGCCGCGATCGGGAGCTGCTCAAGAAACTGCTGGGCAAGGCCGACGTAATCTTGCCGCTGGCCGCCTTGGTGGGAGCGCCTCTGTGCGATCGGGACCGCACGGGTGCCGTGACCACCAATCAGGATGCCGTCTCTCTGCTGTGCGAGCTCGCCAGCCCGCAGCAAGCGATTGTTTTCCCTACCACCAACAGCGGCTATGGCGTGGGCGAGACTGACCGCTTTTGCACGGAGGAGACGCCGCTGAAGCCGGTCTCGCTGTACGGCACCACCAAGGTCGAGGCGGAACAAGCGGTGCTGGCCCGCGGCGGGAGCATCTCGCTACGTCTGGCGACCGTGTTTGGCATGTCGCCCCGCATGCGGCTGGATCTGCTGGTCAACGACTTTGTTTACCGGGCAGTTCACGATCGCTCCGTGGTCTTATTCGAGGCAGACTTCAAGCGGAACTTCATTCATATCCAGGACGTTGCGCGGGTATTCCTGTTTGCCTTGGAACACTTCGAGAGCATGAAGGGACGGGCCTACAATGTCGGCTTGGACGACGCCAATCTCTCCAAGCGGGAGTTGTGTCAAGTCATCCAGCAGCATCTGCCCAGCTTCGTGTTCTTCGAGGCACCCATCGGCAAAGACCCGGATCAGCGCAACTATATTGTGTCGAACGCACGGCTGGCCGAGACGGGGTTCAAGCCGCAATGGTCGCTGGATCGCGGAATCCGCGAGTTGATCAAGGGCTTCACCATCCTGAAGGGCAGCCCGTTGGGCAACGTTTGAAATCGCATGAACACAGCGATGGAGCATGTGCCGGCGATTGTGCTGGCGGGCGGAAAGGGAGAGCGGATTCGTCACCTGTTGCCGGACTTGCCCAAGCCCATGGCCCCGGCCGCCGGCAGGCCGTTTATCGAATGGGTGCTCTTGCACTTGGCGCGGCAGGGCGTGCAGCGCGTGTTTCTCTCGGCCGGATATAAGGCCGAGGTGTTGGAGCGGCACTTTCGCGATCAGCCCATGCCCGGTGTTCACGTGACGTGCATCGCCGAGCCTCGACCGCTGGGGACTGCCGGAGGTTTTCGCCATGTCGTCCAGCAGACCGGCATCTCGCCTCCCGCCTGGCTGGTGCTCAACGGCGATTCGTTGATGTTGGCCGATCTGCACGCGTTGCTCGATCGGCTCAATAATTCGCAGGCACAAGCTGCGATTCTGGCCCGCCACATGGACGACGCGGCGCGTTTTGGCATGCTGGAGGTCGATACCTCCGGCCGGATACTGTCGTTTGGTGAAAAATCCGCAAGCGCTCAAACAGCCGGACTGATCAACGCCGGCGTGTACCTGCTGGCTCATGACCTGGCGCCCACGCTTCCCGCGAGGGAACCGCTCAGCTTCGAGTACGATGTCTTTCCCGCCTGGCTGCGGGCAGGCATTCCCATCGCCGTCGTCGAGAGCGACGCTCCCTTTCTCGACATCGGCACGCAAGAAACGCTCTCCCAGGCCGATGCCTTCATCCGCAACCACTGGGACGGGGTCAATTGATCCAGTGCCCGTTGCTGATCGATGGCGTTGCCCTCGACGGCATAGATCACGATCACGGTGTCGAGGTAATACAGCACTTAGGATGCCCTCGGTGCTGCCGCGCCGCGCGCGGCGTCTAACTCTCGATCCCGTTCCTCGTCTTCGGCCGCGAGCGCTTCGTCCTCGGTGGATAAGTCCTCCGCGGATCTGCCCGGAAACGCGCGGGCGCGCTGTTCGGCTGCAATCGTCCGCACTACGTCCGCCAGACTGCGCGCGGGGGTTGCGGATGCGGCGGCACGAATCGTGACCCGAACAGGACCAGGCAGAAGCCGGGGCTGGTGGGTCAGTTGCAACTGACCGCTCGCGTCCAGCGTGGCGTCGATCGTTTCCTCAACAATATTCATGCGAGTCCTCCGTGAATCAATTCTATTGTCGGAAATGCTCCCGAGCCAGATTACTTCCAATACTTCACGACTCGATTGCCGCCGTTGAAGTCCACTGAATAACGGTTCCCGCCCACTCCGTCCCCTCGCAACGAGCCTTGTCAGCTTGCGGTCGATCGGGAGAATAACGGTTTCCCTTCCCGCTTGCTCCGCGCTGCGCACTTCCGATGCCACGACGCTACGTCAACGAATTCGTCCACCAGGACGCGGTCGATCAGATCTTTGTCGCCCACAACAAGCAGTTGCGCCCCAACAAAAACGGCATTCTGTACCTGCAAGTGGAGCTCTCCGATCGTGGCGGCACCATCAGTGCTCGTCTGTGGAACGCGGATGAGGACGTCTATCGCGCCTTCGAAGATGGCGATTACGTGCGCGTCGAGGGCGTGGCACAGATGTTTCAAGGCGCCATGCAAGTCATCGCTTCGCACGTCTCGCGGGCCTTATCCAGCGAGATCGATCCCGTGGATTTCTTGCCGCTGGTCCACGTCGATATCGATCGCCTTACCGTGCGGCTGCGGGAGCTGCTGCGCGGTCTGACCAATCCGCATCTGCGAGCCATCGCCGAGTGCTACCTGATCGACGAAGAGTTCATGCAGAAGTTCACGCGAGCTCCGGCCGGGGTGAAGAACCATCATGCCTATCTTGGCGGCCTGATGGAGCATGTGGTGAACCTGATGGAGGTGGCCACGCGCGTGACGCCGCTTTACCCGGCCATTGATGCCGAGTTGCTCTTGATGGGCGCGTTCCTGCACGACCTGGGAAAGATCGACGAGCTTTCCTATGCCCGCGGCTTCGCCTATACGGATGAGGGTCAGCTCATCGGCCACCTGGTGATGGCGGTGGGCATGCTGGAAAAGAAAGTGGCCCAGGCCGAGGAGCTGACCGGCGAGGCCATTCCCACCGCCACGGCGCTGCGGCTAAAGCACATGATTGTGAGCCATCACGGCGAGTACCAATTCGGCAGTCCCAAATTGCCCATGACCTTGGAGGCCGTGGCCTTGCACCTGCTGGACAACCTGGACGCCAAGATTCACAGCTATCAGCAGCAGATGAAAGACGATCCCAACGTCGAGAGCGTGTGGACCATGTTCAACCCGCAGATCGGCCGCAAGCTCTACAAGGGCAACGGGGCGAAGTGATTCTCACGGTCGACCACCGAAACGCGTCAGGAGCAGCGCTGATGACCGATTATCCGATCTCGCGTCGGCAGGCGATGGCCCAAGGGGGCGCGCTCCTGGCCGGCGGAGCGTGGGCTTTCAACGGATGCGGGCGTGCGAAGAGTATCGAGCCGCAGGCCGCGACGGAGTCCCCTGCAGCCTCGAATATCATCCCGGACATCGTCGATGTGCATATTCACGTCGTGCGATCCAATCTGCCAGAGGCGCCGGGTCTGAAGACGGCCGAGGAAGCCATCTTCGACGGCTCCCTCGAGCAGCAGGCCGAGATTGTGAAAGCGGAAATGGCCAGCGCGGGGGTGAAGCACGCGCTCTGCATGCCGCGGCGGGATTTCGGCGAGACCGATCCGCTAGGCGTGCTGGACACGCGGCGGCTAGCCAAGCTCGTTCCCGGCCTGCACGCCATCGGACTGGCCGATCCGGAGCGCTCCGACGACGAGCACCTGGCGGTGGTCGA
>JBGTDH010000071.1:0-3210 GCA_041748435.1 Pirellulales bacterium | reverse complement strand
CGACGAGCACGCGGTCAGAGCCGGCCGCCGCGAGGCTGTGCAGATCTTGCGGAGAACGCACGCCGCCACCGCCGAGCAGTTGCACCTGCGGGTAGCGCTGGCGGAGCGTGCGGCAAAGTTCCTGCGTTCCAACGCCCTGATAGGCGCCCACGCTTGCTAGATCCAGCAGCAGCAGCGAAGGGGCGCCGCAATCGATGGCAAGGGCTGCGATCTGCTCGGCCGACATGCCTTGCCACTGCAGCGACTCTGTCCAAGGGACACCGTTCTTCAGATCAAGGCTGAACACCACGCGCGGCGCGCCGCAGGCCGCGATCAGATCGGCCAACGCATCGGGGCCAGATACCGATTCCAGTCCAATGATCAGCCGTGCGAGGCTGTGCTGTCGCCGATGATACTCCAGCAACAAGCGGGCGCGGGCCGTGGTCCCGATGCCGGCATCCAACCAGAGTTCGAGTCCCGCGTCGTGAATGGCCTCGTAGCTGCGCCAATCGGGCTCATGACCTGCAATGGCATCCAAGTCGGCAACATACGCTTCGCGAAATCCGAATTGTTCCACCAAGGCCATGGCCACGCGATGCGGGTCGGCGGAATCGACGAGCCGGCTTTGCACCGGGCGATACTCGTCGCGGCGGCCGGCGAATCCGCGGACCACGAGCCGCCCCATTAGATCAAGCACAGGGAGCACGTCCACTTTTGATGAACCTCGCAGGGCCGTTCTGTTATTGCATTGCTTGAGCCGCGGCGATCGCTTCGTTCTCGGCAGCCGTGGGATCGCGGGCGTCCAACCTCAACCAGGGACCCGTGTCCGGCGAGTGAATCTGATCCGCCAGTGCATCCGCGTCGCCGTGCAACCACAACACCAAGCGCGGCCGCACTATAGTGCAAATGCCAGAGACTACTCGTGCATCGATCCAGAAATCACTGACCGTAACGATCGGCTGGCGCCAATCCGTCGTCGCCAGTTGTTGCGTATCCGACAACAGGCGGGCCGGAAGGCGCTGGGCCATGCGTGTTGCCAGTTGCGTGGCGGGCGCGCGTTGCGAACACGCGATCGCCAGGTACGGCGGCGTGTTGTTCGAATGCTGCCACAACAGCCGCACGGTCCAGCCAAAGAGCGGATGACGCAGTTCGGGCGCAATCTCCACCGCCGGCGCCAGCACGAAACGGCGAAAGCCCATCCGTGGATGGGGAATCGTCAACACCGGCAGATTGAGCACGAGCTGATCGTACAGCAGCAGATCCAAGTCCAGAGTGCGAGCGTCCCAGCGCACCTCACGCGTGCGGCCCCGATGCGCTTCGATCTCTTGAAGACGCACCAGGAGCGCCTGGGGCGAAAGAGCTGTTTCGAGAAGTGCCGCGGCGTTGAGAAACGCTCCTTGGCCCGTCGGTCCGCCGACGGATTGGGTCTCATGGCACGCACTAACGGCCTGCAGGCGACTCTCGTTCGTATGTTGCAGTTCCTCGATCGCGGCCTGCAAGTTGGCGGCGCGATCGCCCAGGTTCGAGCCGAGACTGATTAACGCGAGAGACATGCAGTGAGCAAGACGCAGACGAATGCGCCGTGATCAACAAAGCACGGCGACGGTCCTCCGAGCATGCCGGCGGACCGTCGCCCGTTTGTAACGCGCCGCACCCGCCACCTGCAAACGCCACCGGAGGGGCATCCGGGCCGCGCCCCATGGTCGCCGACGGTCGATCCTTACGGTCGCCGCCCCCCTTGGCATTTACGGTACGAGCCGACACGCTTGCGCGCCACGGCCGAAAACGCGTGAGGGACCACACCGCAGATCAACCCGCTCAAAACCTGCCGCGCGCTCGGCGCGCACCACCACCACTTCGTTGATCCTGGTCCGTCGACCCCGCGACGGCGGATCCAACACCCCAGTGGCACCTTACAACACGATCAGGTGAGTTGAACTGCGCTATGTCCTGTGAATGCCCCTCAACGCGTAGTGCGTATTTTGCGAAGCGACGCCGAATTGTCAAGCAACATTTATCAAAGTGATGCTGGCACTCGTCTTGCGCCGTTTTGGCACTTGCCACGAGAATGCCCAATTCGGAATCGCATACCTACACGGTACACGATTTCCAGCCGCCAGGGTCTTCAGGCAAATAGCGCAGCCATCGCGCTATCGCACGTCGGATGCGCAAACGTGTAGCCCAACTGCTCCAGCCGAACGGGCAGCACGCGCTGTCCCCCGATCACCACCTCGGCCACCTGTCCGAATCGCACCTTCAGGGCCAGCGCGGGAATCGGAAAAATGCACGGCCGATGCAGCGCCGCCGCCAGGGATTTGGAGAACGCTTTGTTGCGCAATGGCTCCGGCGCCGTGCCATTGATCGGGCCGCTGGCTTCGGGATGATCCAAGGCGGTCACGAACGCGCCCACGATATCGTCCAGATGAATCCAACTCACCCATTGCCGGCCATTGCCCACGGGCCCGCCCAGCCCTAGCTTGAAGGGCAGCAACATCTGCTCCAGGGCGCCTCCGTGCTTGGCGAGCACGACGCCGACGCGAACCAACGCCACACGCACGCCCAGGCGGTGCGCGTCTTGCGCGGCAGCCTCCCATTCAATGCACAGCCTCGCCAGAAAGTCGTTGCCGGGAACGCTTTTCTCCGTCAATTCCCCTTCCGGCACGTTGCCGTAATAACCAATTGCCGATGCGTTCACCAGCACGCCGGGCCGTGAGGAAGCAGCCTCAATCGCGCGCACCACGTGCTGCGTCGAAAGCACGCGGCTGTCCCGCAAGACGCGCTTCTGCTCGTCCGACCAGCGACGGCCAAACACGGGCTCCCCCACCAGATTGACCACCGCCTCGCAGCCCTCGACCGACGACGTCCATGCCCCGTACTCTTGCGGGTCGCCCTCCACGATCTCCACGCCCGACCACCGTGCCGCGGCTTTTTCCCGATTGCGCGTGAGCACCACCGGAACATCGCCCCGATTGCGCAGCCGCTCCACGAGCGGCACGCCAATGAGTCCGGTCGCTCCCACGAAGAACACACGCATGCAGCGCTCCGCAGCTTAGGATTGGCAAACCCAGAGCATAGCGTCTGCCCGCGGAAGTGGCGACCAAAGCGGGCTCATTTCAAGGCGCCCGCGGAGCGAAGCTGCAGCGTGGAGCGATGGGAGGACGATCGCGGTTGCGAGGTTGCAGGCTGCCCGGCCATGCGAAGCGGGTTCGCACTCGACGGACGCGCTGCTTC
>JBGTDH010000070.1:0-10988 GCA_041748435.1 Pirellulales bacterium | reverse complement strand
AATCCCAGTGCGGGCAGCGATGTAACCGACGACTTCGAGGAAACCAACTACGGCGCGATCCTCGCCGACTGTGCCGCGGCCAACATGGGCGTGCTGGCCATCCGCGTGCTGGCCGGCGGCGCGTTGGCAGACAGCCCCCCCAGCCCGCACACGTTCAAGACGCCCTTCTTTCCGTTGGCCTTGTATCAGCGGGATCGGGCGCGAGCCATCCGGCTGCAAGAGGCCCTGGGCCCGCAGCGACGGCTACCGCGGGAAGCGGTTCGGTTTGTGCTGGATCATCCCGACGTGAGCTCGGCGCTGATCGGCTTCGGCGAGACCTGGCAGATCGACGACGCATTAGCGGCGCTGGAGTCGCAGGCCGACCCGGTGAATTGGGCCGAGCTGCAACTGATGGCGTAACCGGAGCCTGAACTGCTTGTCGGATGAAACAACGCCTTGGTTATAGATTGAGGATGAAAGACAAGAACTCAGAGTCGACAGATGCTTTCCTCTGTGTTCTCGGTGACTCTGTGGTTCACCACTTTTAGTTGCGGCCGAAGGCAGCCTTAGGTTTTACCCTCAATCGATAACCCGCCTCCTAGGACTCTCTGCTGAGGATTACTATGCGAACCAACTCCCTGTTCATGGCCACGATGCTCATCGGGCTTTGGGTCTCTCCTACGATTGCCGAAGAAGGTGGCAAGCCGCTGAGGGTCTGCATTCTCTCCGGATGCAACACGTACGATTCGGAGACTTCGCTGCCACCGTTCCAGGCCTGGCTAGAACAGAACTATCATGTCCAGTGCGTGCGGATCGTGCGGCAAGCCAACGACGATCTGCCCGGATTGGAAAAACTGGACGAGTGCGATGTGGCCTTCGTGTTCATCAAGCGCATGCAGCTCAAGGACGCGCAGCTCAATCAGTTCAAGAAGTACGTCACTTCGGGCCGCCCGATTGTTGCCGTGCGCACCGCCAGTCATGCGGTGCAGACCTGGCTGGAGTTCGATAAGGAGGTGCTCGGCGGCAACTATAAGAGCCATCATGCCATGGGACCGGTGACAAAGATCGACGTAGTCGCCGAGGCGAAACCGCACCCTATCCTGAAGGGCGTCGAACTCAGCACGGCGACCGACTCGTTGTACAAGAACGAAGGGCACGCCGCCGATATTAACGTACTGCTGACGGGAACGATCGCCGGCCAACTGACGGAACCCCTGGCCTGGATTCGCGATTACAAAGGTGGCCGCATCTTCTATACTTCGCTTGGCGCCCAGGACACGTTCCAGCAGCCCGCCTTCCGCCGGCTGCTGGCCAACGCCCTGTTCTGGACCACCGGCCGCGAAGTGCAAGCGAAGCAGTGAAACCACGGCTGCAACATTTAAAGTCTTAGGTTGTTACAGCGGCGCGGCGTGCGCGCACGTTTTTCAGGCGGCGACAAAGGATCAATGAACCACAGAGGCACCGAGGACACAGAGACGAATTCAGAGTACGAAGCAGGTCTCTCAGTGTTTTCCTCTGTGTTCTCTGTGACTCTGTGGTTCTCCTCTCTTGGTTGCCGGCGAAGGCAGGCTTAGGAGACCAGTCATGTTGACCATTCATACACCGAGTCAAAAACTTCCGGGCAAGCCGTCCCGCCGGGATGTGTTGCGCGCAGGCGTGTTGGGGATGGGAGGTCTGTCGCTCTCCGAGTTGTTGCGGGCTCGCGCCGCCGGAAACACGCCCCAGGCAGGCCGTCCCAAGTCGGTGATCATGATCTGGATGCGTGGCGGACCCTCGCATATCGATAGCTTCGATATGAAGCCCGCGGCCCCGGCGGAAATTCGGGGCGAGTTCAGCCCGATTGCCACCAATGTGCCGGGCATCGAGATGTGCGAGCACACGCCGCTGTTGGCGGGCATCATGGACAAGCTGGCGATCGTGCGCGGCATCAAGTCGAACGATCTGGGAGACCACACGCCGCACTATATTCTCACGGGCTCTCCCGATCGCGGAAAGCGGCCGGCCTTCGGCGGGATCGTCAGCCATCTACGGCCCCTCGCCGACGGGCTGCCGCCATATGTCAGCCTGATGTACAAGCCGCCGGGCCTGTACGACAACGAAGGTCCGGTCTACCTCGGCCCGTCGCATCGACCGTTTGTGCCCCGGGCGGAAGGTCTGGAGAACTTGAGCCTGGCCAAGGGCATTTCGTTGGATCGCCTCGGCGACCGCCGCCGGCTGCTGCGCGAGTTCGACCTGATCAACCGCGAGATCGATGGCAGCGGCGCCATGGCGGGAGTCGACACTTTCACGCAACGCGCGCTGGAGATGGTCACCTCGCCGCGCGCGCGGGAGGCGTTCGATATGTCGAAAGAGCCGGCCGAGACGCACGAGCGCTACGGCAAGTACTCCGAGAATTTCCTGGTCGCCCGCCGATTGGTCGAGGCGGGCATTCCCGTCGTGACGCTGAAGGTGGGCGATTGGGACACGCACGAAAAGAACTTCCGCGATATGCGGGAGCAGTTGCCCCAGCTCGATCGCGGATTCCACGCCCTGGTGACCGATCTGCACGAACGCGGCCTGGACCAGGACGTGGCCGTAGTCTTATGGGGCGAGTTCGGCCGCGCACCGCGCATCTCCCGCGGCGATGGCCGCGATCATTGGCCGGAAGCAGGAGCCGCGGTCCTGGCCGGCGGCGGTTTTCAGACGGGCCAGGTCATCGGCGCAACCGACGCGCAAGGCGGCCGTTCGAAAGTCACCCCCTACACGCCGGCCAACGTCCTGGCCAATCTATATCGCCACCTCGGCATCGACCCCGCCACCACCATCCTCGATCAAAACCAGCGCCCCCTGCCCGTCCTGGACGACTGCGAACTGGTGCGCGAACTGGTCTAGCTCCTTGGCCGAGTGAAGTAACATCAGACGGCCCGGCCAGCTTGTCAGGCCGGAACGCAGGTTTCAATGGCGAGGTGGCTCAGAAGCCGGCAACCGACTTCCGGCGAAGTTATCTGCCAGTGCGCCCAAACACTCCGGCGCCATCCCATACGCGAGCCCTCCAAGGACCTTAATTCATGGACAGGTCCAAAAGAGTCGTTGACAACTTACACAAACATAATACACTACATGTGTTCATCGTACACAGGAGTATTTTTTATGGAACATGACATTGTCGGCATCAACGAAATTGGGGCGATGGCGGGAGTTTCAAGCCAAGCCGTCACGAACTGGCGCATTCGGGCGGCTGACTTTCCCCGGCCACTGAGCGAACTCGCGTCAGGTCCGGTCTTCCGCCGCTCCCAGGTGCGGGCTTGGCTCACACGCAATAATCGCAGACTTGCAAGCCTACAGCAGGGTTCCGCGTTTTATGCACGCCTGAAGAGCTACCGCAATGACGACGACGCGCTGTCGAATTGCATTTCGCGGGTTATCAGTAAGTTGGAGGCCACTAAAACCTCAGACAATAGGCCCGGCATGCTGTTGGGAAAAATTCAAGCCGGGAAGACACTCGCATTTGTGGGCGCGATCGCTCTGGCGTTCGATCGCGGAATCGACATTGCCTTGGTTCTAACGAAAGGCACAAAAACACTGTCGGCTCAAACCGTGTCGCGCCTGGCTGCTGACTTCGCTGAGTTTATCGACGAGGACGAACTGGCGGTGCTCGACATCATGAAACTTCCGAAGCTCACGCGCAGTGAACTGCGACGCAAGATTGTCGTCGTCGCCAAGAAGCAAGCGCAAAACCTCGATAGGCTCATCGACTTTCTCAAAGACCATGAGGCACTTCAGAACCGCAAGGTTTTGCTGGTCGACGATGAAGCGGATTTGGCTAGCGTCCGCTTTGTGTCGAAGCCTGCTGAGTCAACCATCAAGCAAGGCACCATTGCTGATCAAATCGACAAACTACGCGGCCTGGTGAAAGACATCTCTTTTCTGCAGGTGACCGCAACTCCGTACTCGCTTTACCTCCAGCCCGAAGGGTACGAAGACGCTGGAGGAAAGAGCTATGTGTTTAAGCCGAAGCGCCCGGCCTTCACCGAGCTACTCCCGATCCACGACGGATATGTTGGTGGGGACGACTATTTCGGAGATTTCGACGAGATGGACCCTCGTAAAAAGTTGATCGTTGAGGTTTCGCCACTTGAACAAGACGCACTTCGGAAACCAGACAAGCGTCGCATTAGTCATGAGCGGGTATTGGACAGCCCGAACACGGCCGGCATTCGGCGCGCCATTGTGACCTTTGTCGTCGCGGTCGGCGTTAGGCAGTGGCAGCAGCGCGAGGGGGGCGAGAAGGCTAAGAAGTACGCGATGATCATCCACAACGACACCCAGAAGGCCGCACATGCTTGGCAGGATCAAGTGATCGATTGGATTTTCCAGGCGATAATCACTGCCGCCGAAGGAAGCCCGGCAACATTGCGACCGTTGGTCGATGACGCGTTCAACGATCTTGAGTCTTCGGTCACGGCAGACCGGGGGCGCATGCCGACTTGCGACGATGTGTTCGATATCGTAATTGATGCGCTGCAGAGCGATGATGTTGTCGTCGAACGGGTGAATTCCGACGCGGACGTAATGGCTCTTCTCGACGACAAGGCAGAGCTAAGGCTCCGCACGGCATACAACATCTTTGTCGGTGGCAACATCCTCGATCGCGGCATCACGATCCCAAATCTGATCGCATTCTATTACGGGCGAAATCCGAAAACGATGCAGGCCGATACCGTATTGCAGCATTCCCGCATGTACGGAAATCGCGACAGGCGCGACTTGGCCGTGACGCGGTTCTACACGTCCCGCGCAGTTTATGATCGGCTCTACGCAATCAACCAACTTGAGAACACGCTCCGCAAGGCATTTGAGACTGGCGCTCATGACCGCGGGGTGGTGTTCCTTCACGTCGATCCCAATAATCGGGTCCGACCTTGCGCGCCGAATAAAGTGTTGTTGAGCGATGTCGTCTCGGTGTCCGAAAGCAGCATGTTGTTGCCGACGGATTTTCAGACGCGCGGGGGCGCGGCGATGTCTGCCATCCAGGCCAAACTAGAAAAACTGATCAAGTCTGAATGGCGAGATACCGGCGAATACGTCTCGGTCGACCGCAAAACTGCGCACAGCATCATTGATGCAATCGAAGAAAGCATGGAATTCGACAGCGTTGAGTTCGAATGGGACGCCATGCGCGCCCTAATAGATTATTACTCGGGCATCGACACGAGTGGCGACGGGAAGATCCTTCTGTTTGCGGAAACAGGCAGACGGCTAAACAGGGAAAAATCAGGCGACAAATCGGGACGTTCGATCCTCGGCACTGCTCTTCGCGCTAAGGTGCTGGACCCCTCACGGGTTCGGCCGGCGCTTATTTTACTACAGCAGGAGGGTGGCCGTGACTTGGGCTGGACCGCTCACCGTTTTTGGTGGCCTGTGTTCGCGGTGCCGTCGGATGCCGAGCCGTGCGTATTTGCAGCCAAGGTTGCGAAGTGACTCCATCGATGGCCTCGTAATCGATTCTTGGCCAGTAAGCTGAGATGAACGCCTACCTGGCCAAGAACTTTTCAAGGCGGCATCGAAGTCGCTCGCGCTTTGCGAGTTGCGTCTGGCACTCCCAAACGATTAGGACATCCCAGCCGGCGCGACGCAATGCGCGTCGGTTCTGTTTGTCCCGCACTGCGTTGCCCTGCAATTTGGGCACCCAGTACTTGCGCCGTGAGGAAGGGATGCGACAGCGCGGGCAATTGTGCAGATGCCAGAAGCAGCCACTGACTTCGATGATCTTTCTCAACCGTGGAAAAACCAAATCGGGCGTCCCGGGAAGCGAGCGGACATACAATCGATAGCGATAACCCAAGGCATGCACGATCCGGCGAACGACAAGTTCGGGCGTTGTATCCCGCGACTTCACCGCCGCCATGATCCGCGACCGCTCGGCTCTGGTGAACGTGTCGGCCATCGGGATTAAAAAATGTCTGCTTCGATTTTGGGAGCAAACGCCATTTGCAGTATGCTGCGGACAAGGAGGATCAAGATGAACGCCCAAACCGCAAAAGCAATTAGATCACATTTCGAGGTGTGGAGCGGCGGTTCGCCCCCGGAGTCGGACCACGAAATATTCGTCTACGTGGAGGCCGCTTGTCCCTTTGACGCCGACTGGAAAGAGGTTTGGGATCTGTTGAAGGTTTGGATGCGCGAGGCGGAAAACGACACTTTCCGCTACGTCGATGGGTTTGTTACGCGAGATTCGTCGGAATCTCGATAAGCATAGACTTGTCGACCTCCACTGCCTCGACGCGTTCATTGTATTTGTCGAGCAAGCGACGGAACCCGCTCACAAGCTTCTCTCCGTCAAAGCTGGCTAGTTCGTCGACATTGGTAGCCACAAATGATTCGATCGATTCGACGGCGACGCGACCCCCGGTGAGTAGCTCGGCGTTCTGCCGTGCGCCCTCAAGCTGTTTGTCGGGAACCAACAAATACACGCGGCAACCATCTTCCAGGTTGCTGTTGCACTTTTCAAACAGTTCAGGCATGGGCGCGACGGTGACGTGAAACACCGTGCTGCCGAACTCGAAATCCCCGCGCCGTCCTGTCTGAACGTCGCCCGCGCTTGACCGCTCGTTGACGATGCTCTCAGTGGGGTAGAGCAACGCCAGTTTGGCGCCCACCAAATACTGTGCGACAGGCCCTGCTTTACCGTTTTTCCGCGCGTCATCGAGGATGCGGCCAATCATCTTGCGCGTGGTTGTGCTGCCATCGAACGTGGCTTTGACGCGCTTTATCGAGAAGTACAAGCTTACGTAGTTGGTGACGATGTAGCGCTGCACCTCTTCGAGGACCTCGTCACGTGAGGCATCGCCCAATCGGTCGAGACGGAGCGCACATAATCGGTCGAGTAGCGAGGAGATGTCGCCTCGCGCCCCGCGATTGGAACGCCCTCCGACGGACGACAGCACTCGCGTCTCGCCGAACTCCGCGAGAATTCTCCTCAAGGAAGCACCGGACAAACCGGTGATCTGTGCTTGACCTCCTGCGACATGGTTCACGATGTCCAGGTCAAACGAAATTCGCAATCGCTCCAAAACTACGAGCGCAGCCGCGATTGTTCCTTTGGATGGCAGCCCGTCCTGGAATACCGCGAGGTTCCCGTACCATTCTGCAACAGCGCGAATTGCGGCCGCTTGTGGCAACATGCCGTATTACTTCCCCCATTCAAACGCAGCTTTGCCGGCCTGCCAGGATTTTGGATACGCAATGATGAACCACCCACTCAACTGCGGGAATACATACTGCGTCTCCAAATCCAAAGAGTGCCTGATTGAGAGGAACATGTACCACGTAGTCATCCGGTACACCTTGCAGGCGTGCGCACTCACGCGCGCTCAATAGGCGGACTCGATACTTGCCACGACCGCCTTTGAATAGAATCTGCCGTCCGCTCCCGCCGCGAGGCGTGCGCAGGCACCCCGCGATCCCGTCGGTGCGCAGTTCCGCCATGCTCCGTCCCTTGCGCACGCGGCGGAATGCGGTGGCGTAAGAGAACGCGTCTGAGCAAATCATTTCGCGTGCTGCCTTCTCATGGCGCGGGCTGAGTTGTGCCATGAAATAATCGGCGCGCTCCTGACTCCACCAGTGCGGGTCGTCCGGCGGCAGGTCTTCGATGATCGCCGTGAGCATTGGACGGGAAGTTGGTAAAGACGGCAAGTCGTGAATGTCCCAAACTAAGTTGGGTCGCCCGACGATGAACTCGATCAATGCCTCGGGACGCGAATCGCTCCGGAGTGCAAAGGTCTTGCGAGGCTGCCCGTGATCGAGCTGCCCAATAATGAACAGGCGCGCCCGGCTCTGCGGCGTCCAGTGTTTGGCGTTGAGAATCACGGCGTCGACCGCATAGCCAAGTTTGTTCAATGCTGTGAGGGCCTGCTCAAGATCGTGCCCGCCATGCCGCATCAAAAATCCGACGACATTCTCCACCATGACCAAGGGGGGCTTGCGCGGGCCAAGCTTTTCCAGGATGTCGATGAAGCCCCAGAAAGCGGACGATTCTTTCCCATTGAGCCCTTCCCATTTGCCGGCGATGGAGAGATCGTTGCAAGGGAAGGAAGCAGTGAACAGCTCGCAGTCCGGGATGTCGCTGGGGGAGAGTTTGTGGATGTCTTCCACGACAAGGTGGCTGTCACCCGGCCAATTGTGACGGTACATTTCGGCCTTGGACTCGTCGATGTCGTTGGCGAACACGACCTGCCAGCCGCACCGCTCCAAAGCGAGGCGAACTAGGCCGATGCCCGCGAAGAACTCCGCGGCCCGAAGTTGCGGAGCGGGGCCAGTGCTGCTCTCCGCGGGAGACAGTCTGAACTTGCGTGGCGAAAGCTTCTCGACAACCACGCGATCGCCGGGCTGCACGTTGTGGTGCTCATAGAAACGGCGCAACGAGCCACGGCAGCGGAGAAAGCCGCGGGGTCGGCCCGTTTGTGCGTCACGGCCAATATCGGTGCGGACCGTTTCGTTCAAGCCCTCAAGGATGAGTTCAATCTGCGCTGCGGCGCCGTTACGGCGCGCGCCTCCGAGGATGTCAGGTGGAAAGAAGTCGTAGAGCCGGCTAACGTAGAGATGATTCTGCCGTAGGTTGCCGGCGGTGACTTCAATCGAACGGCTCCGGTCCGAGATTGCGGTGGTCAACGCGTGATCTCCTTATCTAGCTATCGAGCGAACGCAAGCTGGATTGTAGCGAATGACTCGGCGGGGAACATCCAGCAGACGGGAGAGACGGGGGACATTCGGGAACCACGAAAGACGCGAAAACCACGAAAAGGAAAGGGAATTCGCACCGTGTCAGGACGGCGATCCGCGAGTCGATCTCTTTCGTGCCTTTCGTCGTTTTCGTGGTTCTCTCCACCCTGCCGGTCAATCCCCTGCTATAGAACCTGCGCAGCGTGCGGAGAAATCGAAGGTTCGCATCGCGGATTGCTGACGATAATAATGCCTCCTCGTGCATCTGTAGGGGGTAGGGGCCGTTGCGCGGAGGCATTTGAGCATGGTGAGTTGCAAGCGGTTGACGCTCGGATTGGTGCTCATCACGGCCAGCGCCGTGGCTTGGGGAGCGGAGGCCGATACGGCGCGGGAGCGTTACGCGCCGGGCGATACCCAGGCGGTCCCCGATTTCCGCCGGCACGTCGTCCCGCTGCTGGGCCGGTTGGGCTGCAACGGCCGCGCGTGTCACGGCTCGTTTCAGGGTCAGGGCGGCTTTCGACTCTCGCTGTTCGGCTACGACTTCGCCGCCGATCACACGGCCCTGGCCGGGGGTGAAAAGGCGCGGGTCGACCTGAAGAGCCCGCGCGAGAGCCTGATGCTCTATAAGCCGACGCACGCGGATGAGCATGGCGGCGGCGAGCGGATGAAGGCGGGCGATTGGCAGTATCATCTTCTTCGCCGCTGGATCGAGACGGGCGCTCGCAGCAACGACAAGGCCGATCCGGCGTTCCTGGGCTTGGAGGTCTCGCCGCGCGAGATCGTGTTCTCCGATTCCGGCCAGCGCGTCAACCTGCGGGTCCTGGCTTCCTGGTCCGATGGTTCGGTGGAGGACGTCACGCCCCTGTGCCGCTACCAAACGAACGACGAATCGATTGCTGAAGTGGATGAAAACGGCGTAGTGACCAGCAAAGACCCGGGCGATACGCACGTCGTTGTCTTCTATGACAGCGGCGTGACGGTCGCGGCGGTCTTGCGGCCCGTGTCTCCGCAGGTCGGAGCAGACTACCCCGGCGTCCCGACGCCGACGAAGATCGACGAGCTGGTGACGGCAAAGCTGCGGACGCTGGGCATCGTCCCTTCGCAGCTTTGCTCCGATACCGAGTTTCTGCGCCGCGTCAGTCTCGACATGACGGGCACGCTGCCTACGCCGCGCGAGATCGAACTATTTGCTGGCGACCCATCCTCGGACAAGCGAGGTCGCAAGATCGAGGAGCTGCTCGCGCGGCCGACCTACGTGGCCCGCTGGACCACGAAGCTGTGCGAGATCACCGGCAACACGCCGCGTCATTTTCAGGACCAGGCGCCCCCGGAAGAGTACTCCCGCCACTGGTACGCCTGGATTGAACGCCGCGTGCGGGAGAATGTGCCCTACGATCAGCTTGTCGCCGGCATCGTGATGGGCCGCAGCCGCCAGACGGGCGAAAGTTACGAAGAGTACATTCAACAGCAGTCGGCCTACTATCGCGAGAAGGACCCGGCCGACTTCACCGCGCGGGACAATATGCCCTATTACTGGGGCAAGCACAGCACCCGCATGCCGGAAGAGAGGGCGCAGAATTTCAGTTATGCCTTCCTTGGCGTGCGGATCGAGTGCGCCCAGTGTCATAAACATCCGTTCGACCGCTGGACGCAGGAAGACTATCAGGGATTCACGGCCCTGTTCAACACGGTGGGCTTCGGCGTTGCTCCGGACGGCCGGGCGATGCATCAGCAATTGATCAAAAAGCTGGCCGACCCTGGCAACCAGGCGCAACGGGAGCGGGCACGTTTGCGGCGCGCGCAGCAAGGAGAGATCGTCCCCTGGCAGGAGGTCTTTCTGTCCGAGGCCGGCACGCGGATCGAGAAAGGCAAAGTGGTCAAAGCGACAAGTGCTGTGACGCCGCGCGTGCTCGGTGGCCAGGAGCTGCAGTTGGCCGAGGGAGAAGACCCCCGCCGTCCGCTGTTGGAGTGGATGCGGAGCAAGGACAATCCCTACTTTGCCCGCGCGTTCATCAATCGGGTGTGGGCCGAGTACTTCGGCGTGGGAATCATTAACCCGCCGGATGACATGAACCTGGCCAACCCGCCCGGCAATGCGGCGCTGTTGGATTATCTGGCCGTGGAATTCATCCGCCAGGGTTTTGACATGCAGTGGCTGCATCGCGAGATCGTCAGTAGCCACACGTATCAGCGGTCCCTGCAAGCCAACGACACCAATCGGCTGGACGAGCGGAACTTCAGCCGCGCGGTGGCTCGCCGCCTGCCGGCCGAGGTGCTGTTCGATGCCATCGCGCAGGCGACAGCGGGCG
>JBGTDH010000069.1:0-3862 GCA_041748435.1 Pirellulales bacterium | reverse complement strand
CACGACCGCACAGCGGACCCTACGTATGCCGGCTCCCAGCCCGAGGTTGACTGATTCCCGGGCCTCCCGTATAGTCCGCGACGCGACCGGCATGAGGCCGGTCGACTCGATGACGAGCCGACCCGAGGGACGGAACCCGTGGGCGAGCCAGCCGCTACCATGAGCGGCGTGTTGCCCAGCGCGCTGCGAGCGTTCGGATCGGCGCCACGCTGGAGCAACAGCCTGACCTTGTTTGCATCCGAAGCGCCCCACAGCAGGGCCGTTACTCCGGTTTGGCTGACCGCGCGCGGATCGGCCCCCGCGTCCAACAGGGCGCTGAGCATCTCTGCGCTACCGTGCAAGGCCGCCGCCATCAACGGGGTCGTGCCGTCGCCGGCTCGGACATCCGGTGGCGTGCCCGCTCGCAACTCGCCGCGGAGCAGCTCCGTGTCGCCACGGCGGATCGCCTGAAACAAGATGTGCTCTTGCTTACTTTCCTGCGAGAAGACCGCCGTGGCTGGCGGCAGCGTTGTACCCAGCCACACGAAACCGAGGCTGACAATGCGCCGTACGAACAGCGGAAACATGCTGTTTTCTCCTGGTCAGGATACCACTGCCGATCAGTCGATGAGTTGTCGCCTATTCCTGTGCGGTGAGAGGAATCTCGACCGTAACGGCGTTCTTCTGCGCTGTGCCCGGCGTGCTGCGCCCTTCGGCCACGTAGCGTTGCAATAGCTTCGTCAGCCGCTGCACGACTTCCGGGTGGCGGTCCTGCACATTGTTCTTCTCGCCGATATCTTCCGCGAGATCGTAAAGTTGCACGGGAGACAAATCGCTCGTATCGTCGCGCGAGGGCCGCGGCGCACTCCAACCACCCGAGCCGGGGCACAGTGCCAGCTTCCAGTTTGTCTGGCGAATGGCAAAGCTGCCGTTGATCGAGTGATGCACGATGGCCTCTCGCAACGGCTTGTCGACCTTGCCCTCCATCGCGGCTAGAAATCCAACGCTGTCTTCAGCCGCCGTGTCCGGCAACTTCGCGTCCACAATTTGCGCACAAGTGGCCATCAGATCGGTCAGGCACAACGTTTGATCGCTCTTGGATCCACCTTTCACATGCCCTGGCCAACGCGCCAGGAACGGGATGCGATGCCCACCCTCGAAGATATCGGCCTTGTGCCCGCGAAACACGAAGCTGGGATTGTGACCCTTGGGCACCAGCTCCTCGAACTTGGCTTGCGGCGAACAGCCGTTGTCGCTGGTGACCATCACCAGCGTGCTCTCGGCCAGCCCGTGGCGATCCAAAGCGGCCAGCAACTGCCCAATCGCCTCGTCGGTTTGCATCACAAAATCGGCGTAAGGATTAAGACCACTCTTGCCTTGCCACGGCGACGTCGGCGCAATGGGCGTGTGCGGCGATGCCAGCGGGAGGTACAGAAAGAACGGCTGCCCCGCCTTGGCGCCTGCGGCGCGCGTGCCGATGTACTCCACTGCCTTAGTGGTGAGCGTCGGCAAGACATCTTCCACCTTGAACTCCGGCGCCGCGGGACCCTTGCGAGTCTGGCCCATCGGCCGCCCCAGCATCAGTGGGAAAGTCTTGTCGACGGTGGGCAGCACCGTCACGCGATCGTTCTCGATGAACGTAAACGGCACCATGTCCAACGACGCACTGATGCCGTAGTAGTAATCAAAGCCCACGGAGGTAGGTCCGCCCGCGATCGGTTTGGCGTAATCGACATTCCACACCTGCTCGGGCGTCTCGACGTTCAGCTCGGTCACCTCTTTGCCCGGCTGCTTGACCCAATCCATGCCCAGGTGCCACTTGCCCACGCAGGCGGTGTGATAACCGCGCTCTTTGAGCAACTGCGGCACGGTCAGGCGGCCCGGTTCTATCAACCGCGGGCTCAGTCCCCCCAGCACGCCGCGCTGCAACCGCGTGCGCCAACTGTAGCGCCCGGTCATAATGCCATACCGCGTGGGCGAGCAAACGGCCGAGCCGGAGTGCATGTCGGTGAACACCATGCCCTCTTTGGCCAGCCGATCGAAGGTCGGGGTCGCGATCTTTCCCTCGGGGTTCAGGCATTTCAGGTCGCCGTAGCCCAAGTCATCGCAGAGCACATACACGATGTTGGGCTTCGCGTCTGCTCCGTGGGCCGCAGTCGATGAACACAGGATGGCTAAGGCTAGCAACGATTTCATGAGCATAGTCCCGCAATGGGATGGCCGTAATAGATATGGTGCGGGCGATCGAGTGAATCATGCCAGGCATAGGTGGCCGGAATGCCAAGCGACTGATAGATGGTGGCGGCCATGTTCTCGGGCGTTTGCGGATTGGTGGCCGGATAGCCGCCGGTCTTGTCCGATGTGCCGATAATGGTTCCGCCTCGCACGCCGCCCCCCGCAAAGAACACCGTCTGCACGGACCCCCAATGATCGCGGCCTGGCAGCTTGTAATGTTGCGGCAGTCCGCTGATGCGCGGCGTGCGGCCAAACTCGCCGGCCATCACCACTAGCGTGGAATCCAACAGGCCGCGCTCGCTCAGATCGTCCAGCAGTGCGGAGACGCCGCGGTCCATGGGCGGGAGAAGATAGTTCTTCAGATTCGGAAACGCGTTGCCGTGCGTGTCCCACGTTTCGTTGTTGCCCAGGTTCACCTGCACGAAGTTCACGCCCGCCTCCACCAACTGCCGCGCCACCAGCAGTGACCAGCCGAAAGTATTGCGGCCGTAGCGATCCAACTGCGCGGGCGATGCTTGCGAGACATCGAAGGCCCTCTGCGTGTGCCGATCCGCCAGCATCGAAATCGCCCGCTGCCGGTGTTGATCGAACGGCTCGCTTTCCGCCGCCGTCTCCAAGCCGCGCTGCTGGCGGCCAATAGTTTGCAGCAAATCCAACCGCTTCTCGAACCGCGAGCCCTGAATCTCCTGCGGCAGCGTCAGGTTCGGCGCCTGATACACAAAGTCCTTCGGGTTCTCCCCCGCGCGGGCATGATGAAAGCCGTACTCCGGATATGCGCCGTAGTACTCCGGCAAAAAGCGGGACATCTCCAGGAACATCGCATCGCGGCGGCTTCCCATCACGCCGCCAAACTGTCCGGGTATCACGCGCCCCGTGCGATGAATGAGTTTCTCCGGCAGCACCACCGCTGGCGGCAAATTGTGCCGGGGCCGAGTGGCCTCTCCTGCAACCGACGCCATCGCCGGCCAATCGCTCGGCTGCGGCACAGAAGGATTAAACCCCACCGGAATCTGGGCGCGGCCGCTGAGCATGATGTGATGCCCGAGCGAATGATCGTTGGAGGGATGCGTGAGCGATCGCACCAGTGCCCACTTGTCGCTGCGCTGCGCCAACAGCGGCAGATGCTCGCAGATTTGCACCCCCGGCGTGTGCGTTGCAATGGGATTGAACTCCCCGCGAATGCCGTCCGGCGCGTCGGGCTTGGGATCGAAACTATCGTGCTGGGCCAATCCGCCGGACAGAAAGACGTAGATTACCGAGCGCGCGGGCCCCGACTTCTGCCCCGCCGCCGCGTCGGACCGCAGTGCGGTTGCATGATTCATCCCCAGGCCTAGCAACCCCACCGCTCCCGCCTGAATCGCTACGCGGCGATCGAACTGCGGATGCTGCATGACTCTAGTCTGCGGCATGATGCGACCTCCCCGAGGCTGTGGCGGCACAAACCAATCAAGCGACGTTGATAATAGGCGAACTCCACTGCACGGGTCAACGGATACGCGGGATACGCGGCCGCGGAAAAGGGCACTCGAACTTCGCCCGGGTGAGGTCCACTTCGATCAGATTGAATTTCCGGGCCGTCGACGCCCGTTCTTGCATTTTTGCATAGTCGGTCCGGAAATTCGCGGTGGCATCGGCAACGGTTGTCCAA
>JBGTDH010000068.1:0-4627 GCA_041748435.1 Pirellulales bacterium | reverse complement strand
GCGCTCGGACATGGCGTCGGCATGGTAGCGATCGTGAATGGCCTCGCGCCCGCGGCGGCGCCGACGGCGTGATTGTCTCCGGCGCTGCCACCGGTCAGCCTGTTGATTCCGACGAGCTACTGGATGTGCATCGCACCGTTGCCGGGCGAGCGCCCCTGTTCATCGGCAGCGGGGTAGCGGCGGACAACATCAACTCTTTGCGGCCCTACGCCAGCGGCCTGATCATCGGCAGCAGCCTGAAACGCGATAGCCGCCCCGAGAACAGCGTCGATCCCGCGTGTGTCCGCGCCCTTCTCTGCCGGTAAGCCGGAATTCAATAAAAACCGGCCATTCGATCTTGGATGATCGGCCTGCCAGGTGGGCGGCGAGCCCTCGACCTTCTGGGTGTAAAGCGGTCGAATCGACTACAAAATCGCCCGTAGGTCCAGTGCCGGTGGACATGACGAACCGGAAACTGCCGGCCGTGTTCACCGTTGCCCTGTCACCGCCACTCTGCGAGTGCGGGAAGACCGGTGGAGCGAGCACGATCACTTGGCGCACCTTGACCGCCAGTTTCTCGCCGGAGCAAACGGCCGCATTCGACGGGCCGGCATCCGCCGATTGGCGCGAGCTCCGCGGAGCTCCCGGAGAAGAGCCGGATCCTTCACATTCGCATTCACCCCCCGAAAATGGCGAGCGGCGTGGAGATTCAGTCCATCGAGCTGCGCGACCGGAACGGTCAGGCAAGGTCGTGGCAATTTACCGGCGTCCTGCCTTGAGCCACCACAGGAAGCACACGCGTTTGGCCCCGATGTCATGGAGTCAATCGGCTTGCTACAATGCGGACGAATTGGGCATCTGGCAATGGGAGACATTCATGCGCTCCGCGAACCCTCTACGCTGTCTGGTTAGCCCCAAGCCATTCGTTGTCGCACTGGCGATGCTTCCGTGGTTCGCCGGCGGAGTCTCAGCCGCCGATCAGACCGCGGAATCGGCCGTGAGCGATGCCAAGGCAGAAGAGGCCTGGCTGCGGCATGGCTTTACGGGCACACAGCGCGAGAATCTCCGTGCCGCCTTGCAGCAAGGAGTCGACCAGAAGTTTGTGCCGGGCGGCGCGCTGCTCATCATTCACAAAGGCGAACCAATCTTTCGCGAAGGGTTCGGGCTGGCAACGCTCGAAACGGAAAGACCGTTTGCCATTGATGCGCCGTGCCGAATTGCTTCGGTGACCAAGCCGCACACCTCGACGCTGATCGCCATGCTCGTGGAGCAGGGCAAGCTGGCGTGGGACGACCCCGTCGACAAATACCTCCCCTCGTTCAACGGTATTGCAGTGCGAGGCAAAGGGCCGGCACCCAGAACGCCGAAGGTGCGCGAGCTCCTTTCCCACACGGCGGGGTTTCCCGGCCAGCCGGCCCTTGATGCAGGAGAATGGAAGATCAAAACCACCGGCGCTCTGGGCGACGCCGTCGCCGATTTACCCGCCCAGGGCTTGGCCGCTCCGCCGGGGGCCGTTTATGCCTACACGGGCCTGGGCTACCTGGTCGCAGGGCGAATTGCCGAATTAGTGACGGGCCAGGAGTACGGCGATCTGATGAAAAAGACGCTTCTCGAACCGATCGGGGCGAACACGGCGACGTTCTATCCGTCCGACGAGATCAAAGCGCGCATGCCCACGATGTATGAGCGCAAGGAGGGGGCTCTTGTTAGAGTCAATCTCGCTACCCGGCCGCGTGCATCCGCTGCCTATCCCAACCCGGCCGGCAGCCTCGTCTCCAACCTTGATGACGTTGGGCGACTGCTGATGCTGCACCGCAATCGCGGGCAAGCGGGAGGCAAGCAGTTGGCAAAGCCCGAGACGCTGCAAGCCCTTTACCAGCGCCAGCCCGCCACGGGCCGCACGGGCTACGGTCTGGGGTTCAACGTCCTCAAGGTGAACGCCAAGGGGGAAGCAGCGCGCATTCGGCACACCGGGGCATCGGGGACGTTTGCCCAGCTCGATTTTGAGGACGACTTGATCTTGGTTCTGCTGACTCAGGTTCCCCAAGCGCAGACCCAGCCGTTCCGCACGCGCCTGCTCAAGGTCATCGCCGACGTGTTCTCCACGGCGGATCCAGTCGAGCACAGCCATCGCAACTGATCCACTTCGTGTGCCGCCGAGGGGCACGGTTGGTGACGGTTCTGAGCCGCGTTTTTGACGCTTCCTAGAGCAATGGCTGGATAACAAACTCGCAGACCGCTCAAATCTTGTTAGAGAGTAATTTGGGGCGAGGAGGTGCGCGCAGAGGCGTCGGTTTTATTGTACAATCGACCCCTGCCGGACGCGCCAGCCTCACGACGAGCGTCCCGAGGTGACCACCCCTGGCGACAAGGAGTTCAGCCCGTGCCCGCCACCCGCCTTCTGCTCGCTCTGCTTTTGCAGGCTTTGATCCCGTCGATCGCCGCCGCCCAGGTCGCGCCTGCCTCCCTGAGTGGCGTCGTGGTGGACGACGTCGAGGCCGAGTTCGTTGGCGAGTGGAAGCAGAGCAGCGTCTCCAAGGGCTTCGTCGGCCGGGGTTACCGCAGCGATTTGGATGCGGGGAAGGGAGAGAAGTCGGCCACTTTCAGCATCACGGTGCCGGCCGATGGTACGTACCAGGTCCTCGTTTCCTATACCGCAGGAGGGAACCGGGCGCCGACCGTGCCGATTACCGTCACGTCCGTCGATGGCGGCGCGGAGGTCTATATCGACCAGACCAAGCCGCCGGCATTGGGCAGCGGCTTTCAGCCCCTGGGTGAGTTTGCTTTCCAGGCGGCACAACCGGCCAAGATTACCTTCAGTACGTCCGATACTACCGGCCACGTGATTGTCGACGCGGCCCGGCTGCTCACGGCCGAGCAGTTCGAGCAGGCCAAGCAGGAGGAGCGACGGCAGGGGGCAGTTGCCAAGACGGGAGAGCGGGCCGAGCATCGGCCTGACGTGCCTCTGTTCGTAAAGCAAGCTTCGGCCCGCGACCACCAGCGAATCACGCCGCAAAAGCTCGACGAGCTGATCGAGGGGAGTGCCGGCCATGTGCTGGACGCGCCGCTGGTCGACGACGTCTGGTTCCTGCGTCGTGTCGCTCAGGATCTCGTCGGCCGGCAGCCGACGTTGGTCGAACTGCAGGAGTTTCGGGATGATTCGTCCGCCGAGAAGCGATCTCGCGCCGTCCAACGGCTGCTGGCTCGACCCGAGTACGGCCGCAATTGGGCGAATTACTGGAGCGATTGCATCGCCTCGCGTACGCCGGAGCCGCAGCTCACGTTCCTCGACTACGACCCGTTCCAGGAGTGGCTGGCCACCCAGTTTAACGAGGGCCGCACGTGGGACGAGATCGTGTTCCGCCTGCTGACTCCCATCGGCAGCGTCGGCGAGAACCCGGCGGGCTCGTTTATCGGCTTCCATCAAGGCGAAGCCAACCGCATTGCCGGGGAGACAACCCGCGTCTTCCTCGGCGTGAAGATTGCTTGCGCCGAATGCCACAATCACCCGTTTGTCGACATGCCGCAGCAGGTGTTTCATGGGATGGCCGCCTTCTTCGCGCGGACCAAGGTAAAGCTGCCTTGGAACGACAGCAACGGCATTGAGATCTCCAGCGATCCGAAGGCCGAGCACAAGATGCCCGGCGCCAAGGAGTCCATGCAACCCGCGCTCTTCGAGGGGACCGCTCAGGAAGCCGGTCTGCCGGACCTCAAGCGCCGCCAGATTCTCGCTGACTGGCTCGTCAGCGGCGACAACCGTTTCTTCGCCCGCGCCTACGTCAACCGTATCTGGGCACGGCTAATGGGCCGGGGCTTCTCCGATCCGGTCGACGACATCAGTGAGGGGAGCGAGGCGCTGCTTGGGGATGTACACGACGCGCTAGCCGACCACTTCGTTGCCAGCGGCTTCGACGTCCGGGAGCTGTTCCGCCTGATCACACTAAGCCGCGCCTACCAGCGCACGCTGACGATGCCCGGCGACACCACCGAAGATGCCTTCACCGTTGCTAAGACGAAGCGGCTGCGGGGCGATGAGGTGTTCGACTCCCTCCAGGCCGCCATCGAGATCCCCAACGTCACCCCGCCGCCGGAGAAGGCGAGCAGCGAAACTCGCTTCCCGCCACCGCCCAAGAGCACACGAGACTTGGTGAACGAGGCCTTCAGTTACGACCCTTCGGTCCCCGACGCGTGGCTCAGCCGCACGATGAACCACGCGATGTTCCTGATGAACAACGCCCAGCTTCAGAAGCAGGTGAGCGCCTCGCCCGGTTCCGGCACGGTGCTGGCGAAGTTGCTGGAGTCGGAGCCGGACGATGCCAAGGCCATCGAGACGCTCTACCAACGCGTCCTGGCCCGCACGCCTTCGACCAGCGAGCAGGAGACCGTGCTCCGTCACGTCAAGAAAGTCGCTGACCGGGGCCAGGCCTTCGAGGACCTGCTCTGGGGCCTGCTCAACACGGCCGAGTTCACCACGCGCAAATAAGCTAGTAAGAAGAGACTCGACGCATGATTACTCCATTCCTGGACGTGCGCATCAGCGGCCACGGCGTCGCCTCACGGCGAGATTTCATCAAGAGGCTCAGCCTGGGCGCCGGGGTCGCAGGCGGCATGCACGTCGGCTGGCGCGACCTGCTCATCGCCCGCGCCG
>JBGTDH010000067.1:0-3064 GCA_041748435.1 Pirellulales bacterium | reverse complement strand
CAATGCGCTAAATCAGGCAGGGGGCTATCAGCATTGTCATCGCGTCTACGATCGCGAGGGGCAACTGTGTCCGTACTGTCGCCGCAAAGTCATCGTGCGCATCGTGCAGGCACAGCGGTCGACTTTTTTTTGCCCCAGGTGCCAACACCCGCCGGCCTAGATCCGCGTGCGTGTCACGTTGAGACATTCGTTTCATTCTGGCTTGGTCGATGTCTCCTCATCGATCTTCGCTGCCGCGGTCGTCGAGAGCTTACCGTCGAACCAGTCAGCCAGAATGCGGACTTCCTCGTGAATGGTCGGCCACGGGTGCCCGCCGCCTTTCTTGACGATCAATTCGGCCGGGACACCAAACTTCTTCAAGGCGTCCAACATCGCCTCGGACTGTTGCAGCGGGACCATCCTGTCCGCATCGCCGTGGATCAGCAGGAAAGGCGGGGCTTTGCTGGTGACGAGCCGGGCCGGTGAAATCTGAGTCAGCTTCTGCTTCAGTTCCTCGTCGCTGGGTTCCGCATCTCCCGGCGACAGCGCCAATCTGCGGGTTCGCGTGGATTTAAGATCCGCTGGACTTGCGCCATAGACCAGAAAGTCGGTTGGCGGGAAGAAGACCGCGGCGGCTTTCACCTGGGTGCCGGGCTTTCCATCCGCCGCCTCGTCGGGAGTGACGGCCGCCAGACACGCCAGGTGCCCCCCCGCCGACGCTCCGGTGAGGCCCAGGCTCTGCGGATCGATGGAATACTCGCGGGCATGTTCCTTCACCCAGCGAATGCCGGTTTTCAGATGGATCAACATCTCGGGCACGTTGAACTTCGAGATCGACCCAGGCCGGACGGCGAACACGGTGTACCCCTTGTTGCAGAAGATATCGTACATCTGCGCCCTTTTGTGATCGTTGATCTTCCCACGGTCGGAGTACCAGGCGCCGCTGGCCACGTCGACGATGCCGAGGCCGTTTTTCGTGCCGGTGGGAACAAACACGTCCATCACCAGCGCAACGCCATGCACCTCACCGTAAACGATGTTCTCGTGCTGCACGTAGGGCGATTCCGCGTAGAGCAGTGCAGGCGACAACGTAAGTGCCACCAAAAGCGACAGGCAGAGCACTGCTTGCTCCGACAGAATTTGCGACTGCATTAACATTCTCCGTGCAAAGCCGGCGGTCAAAGATAAATAGGTACGGCTCAATCGTCATCCAGTAGCTCCGCGGCGGAGCCGCGGCTTGTGCCTGTTGCGCCAGAATGGTTTCGCTGATCTTGCGTGCGACGGCTTCGCATCCTCCTCGCTGGAGCGTCATTCATGTTTTCCAAAAGAGTCCAGCGTCTCGCCAGCTTCCGCGGCGAGCAACGCGGTTTCCTCATCGGTCCAGGGACTGGAATCGTATTCGTCCTGCGTCAATCGCTCGGAATTGATCATGCGCGGGCGCGTAGCCTCGGGATGTTCGAGCTTCAAATAGCTTCCTCCATCCCATCCTAAAGCAAGCGCGGACCTTGGGACAATTCTTGCGGCATACCAGAACGGGACTGATACTCGGTTGATGCTCCGTGAATTCCCGCAGACTTTCCGTCAGATTGTGTTATAAAGAAGCCCTGCCACGATTGCTTGCATGGAGACGACGGAGACTGCCCTATGCTTACGTTGCTCGGCCGCCCCGACAAGCAACGGTTCTGCGATGGTCTTTCACGCCGCAACTTTCTGAGGATCGGCGGATTGGGCATTGGCGCGGCGGCGTTGTCGCTGGCGGATCTTTATCGCCTGGAGGCAGCGCAGGGGAGCCGGGGAAAGCCGCATAAAGCGGTCATCAATATCTTTCTAGGAGGCGGGCCGCCGCACCAGGACCTGTGGGATATTAAGACGGAGGCGCCCGCGGAAATCCGCGGCGAGTTCCGGCCCATCGAGACCAGCGTCCCCGGGATTCAGATCGGAGAGGTGTTTCCCAAGCTGGCCGCCTTGATGCACCAAACGGCGGTCATTCGCTCGGTGGTGGGCGCGACCGACCGGCACGACGCATTCCAATGCATGACGGGCTGGCTCGTGAACGATCTGGCTTCGATGGGAGGCCGGCCGAGCCTCGGTTCCACCATCTCCAAGCTGCAAGGCCCCGTCGATCCGGCCGTGCCACCCTTCGTGGGCCTGGCGGATAAGACCAAGGAAATCCGCTGGTCCGATTCTGGCAAGCCGGGCTTTCTGGGGACTGCCCACGCGGCGTTCAAGCCCGATGGCGCCGGCATGGCCAATATGAAGCTCAGCGAGCTGACCTTCGACCGGCTTAAAGACCGCCGCTCGCTGTTGGCCGCCATCGACACCTTCCGCCGCGATGCCGACCACTCCGGCACGATGGCGGGCATGGACGTGTACGATCAACGCGCCCTCGACGTGCTCACGAGCAGCAAACTGCTGGATGCGCTGGACCTCTCCAAGGAAGATCCCGCGGTGGTCGCCCGCTATGGAGACGGCAAGCCGTACAACTACCAGTTCGACGGCGCCCCCACCTGCAACGATCACTTGCTGATGGCTCGCAGGCTGGTGGAAGCGGGCGTGCGCGTGGTGACGCTCAGCTACGGTCGCTGGGACAGCCACGGCAAGAACTTCGACCTGGTGCGCGATCACGGAGGCAAGCTGGATCAATGCCTCAGCGCGCTGATCGAAGACCTCGACCTGCGCGGCATGCTCAACGACGTGACGGTCATCGCCTGGGGCGAGTTCGGCCGCACGCCGCGCGTGAACAACAAAGCGGGCCGCGACCATTGGCCCTCCGTAAGCTGTGCCTTGATGGCCGGTGGCGGCATGCGCGTGGGGCAAGTCATCGGCTCGACCAATCGCCTGGGAGAGCAGGCCCAGGATCGTCCCGTGCACTTCCAGGAAATCTTCGCCACGCTGTACCGCAATCTGGGAATCGACGTCGATTCGACGCGCCTCATCGACCTGGCCGGCCGCCCGCAGTTTCTGTCCGAACACCCGCCGATTCGCGAGCTGGTGTAGCCTCCGGGCCTTAAAAGCACGAGGATCGCGGCCGGCGACCGAGCAAGGGGCGCAACTCGGGTCATATCATTCGCTTCCCTACCCCGCT
>JBGTDH010000066.1:0-9563 GCA_041748435.1 Pirellulales bacterium | reverse complement strand
GTGTTGGTCGGTGAAATACCCGTCAGAGTCAGCCGGAAACCCGTTCCCACAGACCCGACGTAAAAGGCCCCATTCAGCACGTTTGCGAGCCGTGGAACTGCGCCCGCTGGCTGCGCGGCTGCTGGTGCGGCTACCGCTGGTTGCACGGCTGCCGGCGGGGCGGCCGCCGGTGAGGATGGCAACCCAATGCTCGTTTGGAACGCCGATTTGTCAATCAACAGCGAAACTTTATCCTCCGGGCTTCCGGGGAGATAGTTCGGTGGATCGTCGTCTCTCGTGCCAGTGATCCTGTTGGACTCGATAACATATCTCGAGCCGTCGCTCATGGCCTGGACCGCCATCCATTGCCAGATGGCATGGATCTTTCGCTTCTCCAGGTCTTCCGATGAATATCTGACTGCCCTTTCCTCTGACCTCGTGCTGGAGTTCATCACTCCCAGGCTCATGCTGTGGCCAACGGATTGCTCCTCCGACGCACTCACCGTAGCCTTGGCACTGGCTGGTCCGAATTCGACACCTACTTCCAAGGAAGCGGAAATGGCACGCTTGGTCTCATTCGACGTGACTCGTTCATTGGTCGTCTGATTCGTGACATCGTTTCTGATTTTCACATCGATATCGCCCGTTCCCACCAGTTGCCAGTATCCTCGGGCCCTGCCCGTCGGCGTCAGCGCGGGAGTATCTGCGGATGTCGCTGTGGTGTAGACATAATGCTCGGTTGTTGGATGTTTTGCCGACAGCTTGCCAGGGTAGGGGTTGGCGATATTGTCCGTCCACATTGATCCGTCGTTGCTGAACGTAAAAGAGACGTTCTTATTGCCATCCACGGGAGGATCAAACTCGAGGGTAAAGTTGCCACCTTCGCCATCGCAGCCATGACCTTGCACCCGTGCAATCGTAATCACCACGCTCTGCCCGGGTGGGAGTGTGGTTCTTTGCCCGTTTGGCATGCTGCCTTGATAACAATTGCCTGTTGTCAGCGTCATTTTGACAGTCCGACTGTCGGTATTCCAAACGTAGAAGTTGAAAATTCGATTTGCGGCCAGTGCGCTGCTGGAAGGCAGCGTGAGAGCCGTGCAGGCGAGAATGGCTCCGGCACAAGCTGTTTTGCCCAACCGACGCCAGTTCACCACGGTTTGCGTGTTCATCGCAGAGATCCTGTTTTGGAAGTAAGAAAACTCGTCCCGTCGCGGGACAGAATACGTTTAGTGCGCCTTTCGGCACGCACAACATTGTTGGAGCTAAATTTGAGGGACCTGCTTAAAGGACCACAGCTTGAAGGACGGAGGTGGAGCGTTGCCTTCGTGCCGATAGGTGCCGGCATACAGGACGGAATTCGGATCCTGGCCTGGGACCGGTGCCTTCCATTGGACTTCAAGACGATACCAATACTGCCCGTTGGAACTAACGGCAGGCCCCTCCTCGAAATGGTCCCCCTGCCAACCCTGATACTTTCTGAGGCCTGCGACGGTCGCTGGATAGACGCCGATGTCCACCAAGGGGGCGCCGGGCCCTGAAACGCAAATGTAGGAGACGCAAGCCAGCGCATTGGTCGGCCCTTCCGCCTTGATCCGCCCTTCGACGCTCTCCATGGACCCATCATTGGCATTGAATCGCCCGTATTCCCTCAATGTCCAATCTTTATTCCCGAGGACATTGACCGCCCATTCCGCGCTGGATCTCAGGCTGACCGGCGCCATCGGGTATGCGGCAGTAGAGAACGGTGGCGTGGGGAAGTTGATTGCCGCAGCACCGGGACTGGCCGCGGCGCCGGCTGTGAGGCTATAGAGCTTGGTCCACGTCTGGCCGCCGTCCTGGGAAAGGTGGGACATGCCACCCGCCAAGGGCAGAATCACCGTCATGTTGCGACCAGCATCGAGCAGGTAGATCCAATCCTTGTCGCGTTTTTTTTCCTCAAAGCTGGCTTTGAAATTGGGGTCTTTGTCGCTGGTCTCCACCCATTGCGTAGGTCCGTTGCCTGAAGCAGAACTCGTGAAAGCGCCGCCGCCGACGTCCGCCCCCTTTTGGAACTGTTGCACACGCGGAGCTTGGGGGAGGGCGGGAAGGGCAGGGGCTGGGGCTGGCGTGGGATCGGCCGGCTGGCCCGGCGGTTGGGCGCTGGGATTCTGAGGATCGTAGATGCCCACCAGCACGCTCACGTACGTCTTGCCGTTGGCGTCGGTCGCCATGCCGACTCCGATGTGCTTGCAAGCTTTATAGAAATCGGTGCGGCCAATCAGCGGGCGCACATGCCCGCCATCCTTGCCTTCGGCGAGGAATCCGTCGATGGTCCGGCGGCCGAGGGTGCTCAGGTCGAAGCCGTTTTCCCAGTGGATGCATTCGAAATTGGTGTCATCGTTCCTGAGCCAATCGACCAGCGAGTAACCGGCTTCGCGCATCCATTGATTCATGCCGACCTTTTGCCCGTTGATGGTCATGAAGTGTCCCCATTCACTCGTGTCCGCCATATGTTTGGCGTGTCTTTCGGCCGCCCGCTGCAAGGCGGCGCTCCAGAGCAGGGGGGCTCGGGCTTCGACGTCGGCATCCGCTAGACTGGCGCCGAGTTTGGCGAAGCCGGCCGGGTTGGCGCGCACCTGGTTTACATAGTTCGCCGCGTCACGGGACTGAGCCGCCAGGTCTGCCTGAGCCAGCGAGGTCCGCGTCGAGAGCAGCAGGGCGCTAGCGGCCAGCGTGGCCAGCGCGGTTCGATACCAATAGTTCAGCGGGGACGATTCCATACGAGTTCTCCAAGCGGGGGGTATCGAACGACGCCTGTTGGGCAAAACGAAAAAAGGCATCGGGGACTTCTCCCACCGGGCATGACTATCGTCAACCCAATATGGAAAAAGGCACCGATGCCTTCTGGCAGGTCAGGACAAGAATAGAGCTGTAAATCGGCCGCCGTTATTCGGCGAAGGCGCTGCAATGTTCCTCGGGTTGCTTGTCTTAGGTACACAAGCGTAATGGCTCTTTTGAGCAAATGCAAGCAAATAAGTGGCCCGCGTCTTGTGTCGCGCTTCGCGGCGATTCGTAAGGTACAGCAACTGCAGCCGGGGCCTTGGCATTGCCCGGCAGGGCGCACGTTCGTTGCCGGGACTTCAGCCCCTGGAATCAAGGTTCCCTGTCGCTTTCCCTTCGCCCGGCAGGGCGCACGGAGCGCAGCGCGCCTAGCATAGGAGAGTATGGACCTGGCCAGAAATGATCCTAGTGCTGAGGCATTCCCGTGCGCCCTAGCGGGCGAACAAGGTTAGGTTGCACCGCGACCAGAGGCCGAAGCCTCTGGCAAAGTTTGCGCGCCCTTCCGGGCGAGGCGCCCTCCGGATTGACCGGCGCTTTATGGCGATAGACTCCCTTCCTACGGTCCGCCGCTTTCCGCGAATAGCACCTTGCCCGACTGTACGCGCGTCCAATAAAATGTGGGATTCGCTTCTTGTCCCGCTCCTCGGCAATTCCACCGGCGCATGGCTGCTTCCGATATCGTCATCAAAGGCGCTCGCGAGCATAACTTGCGGGATATCGAGCTCACGCTCCCGCGCAATAAGCTGATCTGTCTCACCGGCGTCTCCGGCTCGGGCAAGAGTTCGCTGGCGTTCGATACGTTGTATGCCGAAGGGCAGCGGCGTTATGTCGAGAGCCTGTCCAGTTTCGCCCGGCAGTTCCTGGGGCAGATGCCCAAGCCGGATGTCGACCACATCAGTGGCCTGAGCCCGTCGATCTCCATCTCTCAGAAGTCCAGCGGCAACAACCCACGCTCGACCGTCGGCACGATCACGGAGATCTACGATTATCTGCGCGTCCTGTATGCCCGCGCGGGGCAGGGGCATTGCCCGCAGTGCCGCCGCGTGATCACGGCCCAAAGCCGCGAGCAGATCATCGAGCGAATTCTCGCCTTGCCGGATGGGACGCGCTACGGTGTGCTGGCCCCGGTGATTCGGGCGCAGAAAGGCGAGTACAAAGACCTGTTCGAGGACCTCATCAAGCAGGGCTTCGTGCGGGCACGCGTGGACGGCACGGTGGTGCAGTTGTCCGAGGCGCAAAAGCTCGATCGCCAGATGCGGCACAACATCGAGGTGGTGATTGATCGCCTCGTGGCGGGCCCCAGCGTGCGGCCGCGCCTGGCCGAAGCCGTGGAGTTGGCGCTGCGCATGGGCGGCGGCAGTCTCGTGATTATGCTGGATGCCGACAAGGGGCGCGGCCCCGTTCCGCCTCTCCCTTTGGGAGAGGGCCGGGGTGAGGGAGAAGCGGCAGAACACCTGGCCACCTCACGGGATGGTAAGTCTCGCGGCAAAGCAACGGACCCTCACCCTAACCCTCTCCCAAAGGGAGAGGGGACCGGAGATCTGGTCCTCTCCGCCCATTATGCCTGCACGGAGTGCGGGCTGAGCTTCGAGCCGCCGAGTCCGCAGTTGTTCAGCTTCAACAGTCCGCAGGGCATGTGCAAAACGTGCGATGGGCTGGGAGAACGGCACAGCTTCGATCCGGCGCTGCTCGTGCCGGATACCACGCGCTCGTTCAAGCAAGGTTGCTTCGAGCTGATTGGCTCGTGGAAGGAACTCGGCCGCTGGCGGAAGCACATCTTTCAGGGCGTGGCCGATACCCTGGAATACAAGCACGATCTCGAGGCCGGCACGCTGCTGGAGACCGCCTGGGAAGAAGTCGACCCGGCCATGCAAAAGCTGTTGCTGTGGGGCACGGGATCGGAGCACATCACCTATTCCTGGAAGCACGGCGGCGGAGATCATAAGTACGGCGGCAAATGGGAAGGCATCGTTCCCGAGCTGCTCACCAAGTACCGCAACTCCAAGAGCGGCATGCAGCGCCGGCAGCTCGAAAAGTACATGAGCGTGATGGGCTGCCAGCAATGTCATGGCCGCCGGTTGAACGATCAGGCCAGCGCGGTGATGATCACCACGCGCCATCCCGGCTTCGCCCAGCGCGCCAGCCGCTCCTTGCCCGAAGTGTGTGGACTTTCGGTGGCCGATGCGGTCGATTTCTTCACCGAGCTGGAGCTCGATGCCACGGGCCAGAAGATCGCCGCCGAAGTGCTCAAGGAAATTCGCGGACGCCTCGGCTTCCTGATGGGCGTGGGCCTCGATTATCTGGCGCTCGATCGCACCGCCCCCACGCTCTCCGGCGGCGAAAGCCAGCGCATTCGCCTGGCCGGCCAGATCGGCTGCGGACTCGTCGGCGTGCTGTACATCCTCGATGAACCTTCGATCGGCCTGCATCCCCGCGACAACGACCAGTTGCTGGAGACCCTCACGCGGCTGCGCGATCTGGGCAACACGGTGGTCGTGGTCGAACATGACGAAGACACCATGCGGGCCGCCGATCACATCATCGACTTCGGCCCCGGGCCTGGCGTGCGCGGCGGCGAAGTGGTCTCCCATGGTTCGATGAAGGACCTGCTCAAGGCCGAGCGCAGCCTCACGGGCCAGTTCCTTTCAGGCCAGCGAAAGATCGAAGTGCCCGCCGTGCGCCGCACGCCGGGCAAGGCGAAGCTTAAAGTGGTAGGCGCGTCGCACAACAATCTTAAAAGCATCGATGTCGAGATTCCGCTGGGGCTGTTCGTGTGTGTGACGGGCGTTTCCGGCTCGGGCAAAAGCTCGCTGGTGAACGACATTCTGGTCGAAGCCCTGCATCGCGATCTGAACAAAGGCGAGGGTCATCCCGGCACGTATCAAAAGATTGAAGGGATCGACCAGCTCGATAAGCTGATCGCCATCGATCAATCTCCCATCGGCCGCACGCCGCGCTCCAACCCGGCCACGTACATCAAGGTGTTCGACGATATCCGCAAGCTCTACACGCAGCTTCCGGAGGCCAAGACCCGCGGCTACAAGGAGGGGCGGTTCAGCTTCAATGTTTCCGGCGGACGTTGCGAAGCTTGCGAGGGAAACGGCTCCAATCGCCTGGAGATGGACTTTCTGGCCGACATCTGGGTCACGTGCCCTATCTGTCAGGGGCACCGCTTCAATCGCGAGACGCTGCAGGTGCGCTTCAAGGGCAAGAGCATCTCGGACGTGCTGGAGATGGATATCCAGCAGGCGCTCACCCACTTCGAGAACATTCCCGCGGTGCGGCACAAGCTGCAAACGCTGCACGATGTGGGCCTCGATTATCTCAAGCTCGGGCAGCCTTCGCCCACGCTCTCCGGCGGCGAGGCGCAGCGCATTAAGCTGGCCCGCGAGCTGGTCAAAAAAAGCACCGGCCGCACGCTGTACCTGCTGGACGAGCCGACCACCGGCTTGCACTTTGCCGATATCCAGATGCTGCTCAAGGTGCTGCACAATTTTGTCGCCGCGGGCAACACGGTGCTGGTGGTGGAGCACAATCTGGATGTGGTCAAAACGGCCGATTGGGTGATCGACCTGGGACCGGAAGGGGGCGCCGCCGGAGGCCGCATCGTCGCCGAAGGAACGCCCGAGGAGGTCTCGCGAAACACGCAGTCGCACACGGGCGTGGCGCTGGCGGGCATCTTCAGCCCGAAATCGCCCAACGGCAAAACGGCCAAGAACGGTGGCAGGCAGCGAATTGTCGAAGAGGCCAAGTGCATTCGCGTGCGCGGCGCGCGGCAGCACAATCTCAAAGGCGTCGATGTCGAAATCCCTCGCGACAAGATGACCGTCTGCTGTGGTCCCAGCGGCTCGGGCAAGAGCTCCCTGGCCATGGACACCATCTATGCCGAAGGGCAACGGCGTTACGTCGAGAGCCTCAGCTCGTATGCCCGGCTGTTCGTCGGCCAGATGCAGAAGCCGGCTTTGGAGCACATTGAGGGACTCTCGCCGGCCATCGCCATCGAGCAGAAGCACATGGGGCACACGCCGCGCTCCACGGTGGGCACGGTCACGGAGATCTACGATTATCTGCGGATTCTGTATGCCCGCCTGGGAGAGCCGCACTGCCCCGACTGCGACGCGCCGATCGGCACGCAAACGTCCGATCAGATCACCGACAAGGTCCTGGCCCACGGCGAGGGGACGCGGCTCTATCTGCTGGCGCCGCTCGAAGTGCATGTTGGCGAGAGTTACGAAGCATTGTGGGAAGAGCTGCGCACCAGCGGCTACGTGCGCGTGCGGATCGATGGCCAGACGCACAACCTGGATGCCGCGCCCACCATCGATCGCCGCCGCAAGCATCAGGTGGAAGTGGTGATCGACCGCATTGTGGTGCGAGGCGATGGCCGCGGCCGCATTGCGGAGAGTGTCGAGAATGCCCTGTCGCTCGGAAAAGGCGTGATCGCGCTGGCCTGGCCCAACGACGACGTGGCCGAATCCAAGTGGCGGACGGAAATCCACAGCCAGCACTTCGCCTGCGATCGCTGCGGCCGCAGTTTCGAGACGCTCACGCCCCACAGCTTTTCCTTCAACAGCTCGCTCGGCTGGTGTCAGGACTGCGAAGGCTTGGGCACGCAAACCGGCGCCAACCCGGCCGCCCTCATCCGCGATCCCAAGCTCACGCTGGCTGAAGGCGCGGTCGCCCTGTTTCCCGAACCATCGCCGAGTCAGCCGTTGTTTCCCTTGATCCTCGCTGCGCTTTCCTCGCATGCCGGTCTTCCGCTCGATGCGCCCGTCGAGCGTTTCACCGCGCGGCAGAAGCGCATCCTGCTGCACGGCTGCGGCGAAGAGTGGATCGACGTTTATCCGGCTGGTAAACGCAAGAATGTAGGCGGGTCTCTCCGAGACCCGCAGCCGGTTTCGGAGAAACCGGCCCACAAACGGCCGCTATTCAAGATTCAATACAAAGGGCTGTATCCCGCCTTGGAAGAAGCGGCCCGTCTGACGCCCGCCTTCCGCACCAAGTTGGATCACCTCGTCGGCGAAGTGGAATGCTCTGCCTGCGGCGGAAGCCGGCTCAAAGACGATGCCTCCGCCGTGCGGCTGTTGGGCCTGACCATCGACAAACTCTGCGCTTTGCCGCTGAGCGAAGTTCTGGCTTTCTTCACCAACTGGCAGCTCGATGCCCGGCAGCGCAAGATCGCCGGCGAGCTGATCCGCGAAGTCAGCAATCGGCTGCAATTCCTGGTTGACGTGGGCCTGGAGTATCTCACGCTCAGCCGCGGCGCTCCCACGCTCTCCGGCGGCGAAGCCCAGCGCATCCGCCTGGCCAGCCAGGTGGGCAGCGGCCTTACCGGCGTGCTCTACGTACTGGATGAGCCCACCATCGGCCTGCATCCGCGCGACAACACGCGGCTGCTCTCCGCGCTCTACAAGCTCCGCGACCTGGGCAACACCCTACTGCTCGTCGAGCACGATCAAGAGGTGATCGCCGGCGCCGATCAGCTCCTCGACTTCGGCCCCGGCGCCGGTGTGCATGGCGGCCAGATCGTGGCCCGCGGCACACCCAAGCAAGTCGGCAAACAGGCAGGCTCGGTCACGGGACCCTATCTCACCGGCGGCAAGAGCATTTCCATCCCGACAAACCGCCGCGTCGCGAAACCGGCAAGCGCGAAACCGGCAAGCGGAGATCAAAAGCCCAAGAAGAGTAAGCCTCCCAAGCAGGATCCCGCTGCTTCATCCTTCATCCTTCATCCTTCATCCTTTCCCTCGCATCCTTCATCCTTTTTAGAAGTCCTCGGCGCTCGCCACAACAACCTGCGCAACCTCGATGTCCGCATCCCGCTGGGGGCGTTCACGGTCATCACGGGCGTGAGCGGCAGCGGCAAGAGCTCGCTGGTGGAAGATGTGCTGTACGCCTCGTTGGCCAAGACGCTGCACCGCGCGAGCTTGCCGGTGGGACAGCACGATTCCATCCGCGGTATCGAGCACATCAACAAAGTGATCCGCGTCGATCAGCAGCCACTGGGGCAAACGCCCACCTCCAACCCCGCCACGTATACCGGCGTGTTCGATCAGATTCGCGAGCTGTATGCCCGGCTGCCGGAGGCCAAGCTGCGGGGCTACACGCCGCGACGATTCAGCTTCAACGTCCCCGGCGGCCGTTGCGAGAAGTGCGAAGGCAACGGGCAGCTCAAGATCGAGATGCACTTCCTCCCCGATGTGTGGGTCGAGTGCGACGTCTGCCGCGGCCAGCGCTACAACCCCGAGACGCTGGCGGTGCAATTCCGTGGGCAATCGATCGCCGACGTGCTGGCCATGCCCTGCGGCCAAGCCCTCACGCTGTTCGAGAACATCCCGCAAATCCGTCGCACGCTGCAAACGCTGTGCGATGTCGGTCTCGATTATCTCACCCTCGGCCAGCCTGCCCCCACGCTCTCCGGCGGAGAAGCCCAACGCGTAAAGCTGGCCTCCGAGCTTTCCCGCCCGGACACGGGCCGTACGCTGTATCTGCTGGACGAGCCGACCACGGGCTTGCACTTCGACGATCTGGTGAAGCTGCTGGATGTGCTGAACCGGCTGGTCGATCTCGGCAACACGGTCGTGGTGATCGAGCACAACCTCGACGTGATCAAGACGGCCGACTGGCTGATCGACCTCGGCCCCGAAGCCGGCGCCGGCGGCGGCTACATCGTGGCCGCCGGCACGCCGGAGGATTTGGTGGAGCACGCGCAGCGAGCCTCGCACTCGCAGCGTCCGTCGCTCCCCTCTCCCTCGGCGGGAGAG
>JBGTDH010000065.1:0-2568 GCA_041748435.1 Pirellulales bacterium | reverse complement strand
GGGGGCGCAAAGATTGTCAGGTGCCCCGCTTTGCATTCGATGTCATCGATATTGACGTCGGCGCCCAGCATCGCTTCCATGACTTGCTCTTCATTGTCCCCTTTGAAGGACAGAATCGCCAGTTGGTCAAACCACAAGGCGACGGAACCAGATGCCCCCAACTTGGAACCGGTCTTCGTGAAACAATTGCGGACATCGGTAATCGTGCGTTGATTGTTATCCGTCAAACAATCGACGATCACCATGGAGCCCCCCGGACCAAAACCTTCGTAGCGGGCGGAAACGAAGTCCTTCCCGCCAACGCCGCGGGCCTTGTCAATCGCCTTTTCAATCACGTGGGCCGGAACCTGATCCTGTTTGGCCTTCTCAATCAAGCTTCGCAAAATCGGATTGGCATCAGGGTCCGCCACGCCATTCTTGGCGGCAACGTACAATTTCGTGCCATACTTGGAGTACAGCTTCGATTTCTGAGCAGCCGTCTTAAAGATCGCATTCTTGCGATTCTCGAAATTTCTTCCCATAACAATTCTCTTGTTCGTCCAGGACGAAATGGCACTGCGAGTGGCGTCCTTGAGTTTACGGCGAGGCTTGGTCGTTCGCCAGAGCGGTGGGCTTGCGGTAAGATGTCAGTGCGATTTTCCGCGCAATCTACAGTTGCGGTTTTCCGCGGGAGCGGTCGCACTTGAAAGGAGTTTCGCCATGATGCTCTGGAAACTTGTGTCCGGCATGTTGTCTCCCGCGGGACTTCTGACTGCGTTATCGCTGGGCATGGTTGTTTGGCCCACGTGGTTGCTCGCCCAGGACGTACCGCCGGAGCAAGCGGCATCCACACCAGCGTCCACACCCTCGAACCCCATCGCGGCGACGCCGGGAGCGTTGGCGCCCTTGGAAGCTCGGCTGCAGAGGATCGAGGCAGCGCTCGAGATGATCGTCCGCCGGCTGAACGGCGGCGCAGGCCCGTTAGATCGGGACCCCAATCACAACCCCGTGGCCAACCGTCCGAAGCCATCGACGTTGCAGCCGCTGACGAGCCTTCCGGCTACCGAGTTCACGCGGGGCGAAGGGGCGATCCTCCAGACCGCGGGACGGCGCTACGAGATCATTCACGACAACGGACGTTCTTCCTTGCACGCTATCGCGTCGTCCCATGGCACGACGATCTGGCAAGGCGATCTGGGGATCGGAGCCAGCTTGGGCGACAAGGCCAGTTGGCAGTTGTCGGAAACCGAGGATGGCAAGCTGCTCCGCCTCGAGGCCACCGGCGAGGACTCGTCGCTGGTGTTCACAATCGACACGGAGACGGGTCGCACCGTCAAGCAGGAGATCTCCAGCCATAGCACTCCGCGAGCCACCATCTCGGGGCTGAGCCGCGTGCCGCTGCGACCTACGGGCGCCGGCCGCTACCGATCGCCCCCACCGCCCGGGCGAGTCCCGAACACGCCGCAGGATCAGCTTGTGTGGCTCGCCACGTCGTATGTCGACGCGATCGGACATTTCAAGCTGGCGCGCAGCAAATACGAGCAGCTCAAGGCCCTGCGCGGAACTGCCGCGCCGCCTGCCAACGAGTTGGAGACGGCCGCCATCAACCTGGAGACCACGCAACAGAAGGTGGCCATTCTCACCAATGTGGTCGAGGCGGCAGCCGAAACCGCCCTGACGGAGCTCGAATTCGCGGAGCGAATGTTCGCCACCGGATTTATGACGCCCAACCAGGTGATTGAGCTCCGGGCCAAAGTCAAAACTCTGGAGGCCGTCCTCCAGCAACGCAACGCGCTCATCGCACCCCATTCCCTCGGGACCCCGTCTGCCGTGACGCCGCGGAAATAAGCAGGCGGCGGATGCCAGGTAGGCCAGGCTGCGGGCGTTCGCTATAACCGATCTGCGTTTCCGTCGATCGGTCCCTTGCGTTCCACTCATGCTCCGCCCACTTCGTAGCGCCGATGTTGCCGGTGAGCTGGTCTTTCTGGGAACCGGCACCTCGGTGGGCGTGCCGGTCATCGGCTGCGGCTGCGACACCTGCACCAGTGCCGATCCGCGCAACAAGCGGCTGCGCTGCGCGCTGGTGGTGGGCCTGCCCGAGGGCACGCTGCTGATCGATACTCCGCCAGATCTGCGCACGCAACTGCTGCGCGAGGGCATCGGCCTGGTGCATGCCGCGCTGTTCACGCACGATCACGCCGATCATGTGTTCGGCCTGGACGATCTGCGGCTGTTTCCCTATTACCTGGGCCATCCGCTGCCCGTCTATTGCGAAGAGCAGGTCGAAGGGCGCATCCGCAAATCGTTCGACTATTGCTTCGCCGCCCTGGCGCAGGAGTACCCGGCCGGCGGCGTGCCGCAGTTGAGCTTCCAGCGCATCGGCCTGGAGCCGTTCCGCGTTTTGGGCCAGCGCGTGATCCCGCTGCGCTTACTGCATGGCCGCTTTCGCGTGCTCGGTTTTCGATTTGGCAACGTGGCCTATTGCACCTATACCAATGCCATTCCCGACGAGAGCTTTCCGCTGTTGGGCGGCCTCGATGTGCTGATCCTGGACGCGCTGCGGCCCCGCCCGCATCCCACGCACTTCAG
>JBGTDH010000064.1:0-6224 GCA_041748435.1 Pirellulales bacterium | reverse complement strand
TCCAATGCTTCGACAAGTTTGCTTGAGGTGAGCACGCCAAAGGCAGCAGCGGTGAATGAATCGGCCGCGTCGATCTGACCGGAGGCATCGACCTCGCGTTTCAGGCTGTCGATACTTGTGAGCAAGCTACGGCGGTCCTGTAACCGATCGAGCGAGATGCCGTTGAGCCGCAGGTCGTCCATGCCATTGCCTTCCGGCTTGAACGGGGCATGAGCGGCGCCCAGGAAGCCGGGGCTGCCGGGCTCGCTCCATTGCACGTGTTGCGTGCGGCCCGCCAACGCCACGCTGGCCGGAAGGGAGCGGTCGGTCGTTCCCAGAATCTTGCCCACGCAAGAGCCGATGCTGGGCCGGCCGCCGAGGGAGGACAAATCCTTGCGATTCCAGCCGCTAAAGCATTGGAAGCCATCGTGCGCGCCGGAGCAGCCCACCACCGAGCGAATCACCGCGAACTTGTCCATCATGCCGGCGATGCGTGGGAACACCTCGCCAATCTGAATGCCGGGCACGGCGGTCTGGATCGGCTGGAACTCGCCGCGAATTTCGCTGGGTGCTTCGGTCTTGATCTCCCACATGTCTTGATGGGGAGGCCCGCCAGCCAGGAAAATATTAATGACCGCCTTCTGAGGCGACGTGCGGCCCGAGGCGGTTTCGGCCCGCAAGATGTCTGCCAGGGAGATGCCACCTGTGGCCCCAAGTGCGAAGCCGCCGATCTTGAGAAAACTGCGGCGTGAGACGCCATCGCACAATTGCTGCCTTCCACCGTAAACCGTAAGCATGGCGGGACCTTTTCTATCCAGGCAGAATACTCGGGCCGGGCGGGGGCTTCCCTCGCCGGCTTGGGCAGGCAATAAAGGCGTGTCCGATGCATGCATCGGGCGGTTTGCATAACCACAGGCTTATGCAAAGGTGAGGCTAACGCATTCTTTATCGGCCGTCAAGGTTTTGGACTTATGTTTCAAGTCACACGCGAGATCGATTTTTGCTATGGGCACCGACTTCTGAACTACGACGGCAAGTGCAAGTACCTACACGGCCACAACGGGCGGGCCGTCATTACGCTCGAGGCGTCGAAGCTGGACGAGCGCGGGATGGTGCTCGACTTCTCCGATATCAAGCGCGTCGTGGCCGGCTGGATCGACGATCACTTGGATCACCGCATGATTCTGCATCGGGACGACCCGGCCGTGCCCGCCCTGAAAAACCTGGGCGAACCGCTGTATCTGATCGACACGAATCCCACGGCGGAGAACATCGCCCGGCTGATTTACGAGTTCACCGCCGCGCACGGCTTTCCGGTTGTGGACGTGCATTTGTGGGAAACGCCGCATTGCTATGCCACGTACCGAGGGGAGAGGGGAGAGGGGACAGGTAATAGGGGACAGGGGACAGCATGATGCCGCGGAGTTGGCCGTATCGGGTCGCGATGGTGACCGGCGCTTCGCGCGGGATTGGGCGAGCGATTAGCCTGGCCTTGGCGGCCGCCGGTTCGCATGTGGTGGCGGTGGCGCGTAACGCGGGCCAGTTGGAAGAACTGGTGGTTGAAATCGCGGCGGCGGGGGGTGCCGCCACGGCGCTCTCGACCGATCTGGCAGACGAGACGCAGTTGTTGTCCGTGTTCCATGAGATCGATCGCCGCTTTGGCCGCCTGGATGTGCTCGTCAACAACGCGGGCATCGGCGTGTTTGGCCCGCTGGCCGAGTGTGCGACCGACGATTTGGATCGAATGTTAAGCGTGAACTTGCGAGCCCCCTTTCTCTGTTGCCGCGAGGCGTTGCGACGCATGAGCGTCCAACGCAGCGGCTACCTCATCAACATCGCCAGCGTGGTGGGCTTCAAGGGCTACGTGAATCAAGCAGCCTACACGGCCACGAAGCATGGCGTGATGGGACTCACGAAGGTGCTAGCCGCGGAAGCGCAGCCACATCAGATTCGCACCAGCGTGATTTTGCCCGGCGGAGTGGATACCGACATGGTGGGCGATGCCCGGCCCGATCTGGATCGCAGCATGCTGCTGCAACCGGACGACATCGCCCAGACCGTGCTTTACCTGCTGAACCTCTCCGAGCGCGCTGCCATCGATCAGATCTACATCCGCCGCCGCAACAGCGCGCCGTTTTGATTTGGGCCGCTTACGCCGCTTCGCGGCGCACCTCGAGCAGGCAGGTTTGGGCAAACAGCGCGGCGTTGCGCAGGCGTCCCTGCCGGCGCGTGGAAAGCTGATACAGATGGTGTGCTCGTCGCAGGGGAACGACCTCGTGTTGCAATCGGCAATAGGCGTCCAACAGCGTGCGGTTCTCGGCGGAAACGTAGTTGCAAGCCGCGATCCGCTGACGTAACGCGTCGGCCTGGTCGAGGGCGTCTCTCAGCGATTTGCCGCGGTTCGCCAGTTGCTTCAGCTTGGGCCAGACGGCGGGCGAGAACCAGCGCTTGGCGCCGATGGTGTTGCCTCCATGCTGGCGATAATCGACCGTGGCCTGCGGCAGGAACTCCAGCCGCCCCGTCGCCGCCGCGCACAGCGCGAGCCACCAATCGTGAACGAGCGCCTGCGGAGGCATCGGCAGCGCCACCTCCAACAGCGCACGATTGACCAGCAGCGTGCAGCCGGTCACGAAATTCTGCACCACCAAGGTGCGCAACGGGCGATCGCTCTCGTGCCATAATCCTTGGAAACGCAGGAACGACGGGTGGAGCGGCCGCAGGCGGGAATCGACCACCGCCAGGTCGGTATGCACCGCCAGCGGCGTGTGCGGAGCAGAGTCCCGCTCCGCGGCCTGCATGCATTCCAACTGCATGGCAAGTTTCTGCGGATGCCATACATCGTCCTGATCGCAAAAGGCGACGTAACCCGGCTGCGTGGGTCTCGCAGACTCGACCCACCCTACGGACTCCGCCAGCGCGGCGAAGTTGCCTACGACGCCCAAGCGGCCGCGGGCATCGGTTAGCAGCTCGACCCGCGGATCGTGGGCGGCGAACTCGCGAACTACTTCCACGCTTCGATCCGTTGAGCCATCGTCCCGGATCAGCAAGCGCCACGCGGTGTAGGTCTGACGCTGAATGCTTTCGATTTGCTCCGCCAGAAACGCCGCGCCATTGTAGGCGGCTAAAAGAATAGTGATGGGTGTGGCGGGAAGAGTCGTACGGGAGTGATGCGAATTACGCGGTGCGAGCACCGCCGGAAAGCGGCCGTGGCTAACTCCTGACTGCTGTCCCCTATCCCCTGTTCCCTGTTCCCTGACCCCTATCCCCTGACTCATGACCCCTGCTTTGGCAAGCCACAGCCCATACGCCCGCAGGTGCCGCCAGGCGTCGCGGGAGAGGAGCGGCTTGCTGGCGCGTTGCTCGTGATGAAAGGCATACGTGCCGCCGTGAAACATCACCTGCCAGCCGGCTGCAGCCAGACGCGAGCAGACATCAACATCCTCGAAGTATTTTCCATAGCGGCAATCGAAGCCGCCGATCTGCTGGAGCGCTTCGCGGCGCACGAGCATCAAGCAGCCGGAGACCCAGTCGCAGGGGAAACTATCGTAACGGCTGCGATCGGCATAGACGTAGCGAGCCAGCGTATTGGGAAACAACTGCTTCATCCCGCCACGCCGGGCAGCGATGGTCCGCAGCGTTTGATAGCGACGTGCCGGGTAGCCATATTCGCCGTCGGGATGATACAGCCGGCAGGCGGCCAGCCCGCATTTCGGCTGCTCGCGGAGGAACTGCACCAGCTTAGAGAGGCACTGTTCCGGCGGATGAAAGTACATGTCCGTATTGAGCAGCAGCACGAACTCGGACGTGGCCGCGCCCAGAATGCGATTGAGATTGGCCGCGTAGCCCAGCCGCTCTGGATTGCGCAGCACTCGCGTATGGGCAAAGCGGTGCGACCACGCCTCGACGCCGGCGTAAGAGGCATTGTCGATCAGGATCAGCCGCAGCCGCAAATCATCGCCGGAGCGGGCCAGAGTCTCGAGGAGCGGGCCCATGAACTGGTCTTCGTGCGTGTAGATCACGCCGATATCGAGGTCGGCCGGTTGCGATTCGTTCATCGGGCCCTCGCTCGCCAACCTTCGCTCAGGCCGCTTTGCACTGTGCGGTGTGCGTGGACCCCTCGACCGGCAGCGATTGGTCCAGCGCCATCTCCCAGGTAGGCGCTTTCAGGCCGAACCGCTCGGACAGGCGCGAGCAGTTCATGCGCGAGTTAAGCGGCCGACACGCGGGCGTGGGATACTGCGACGTGGCAAGGGGCAGAAGCTTGGTCACGGCCAACGGCACGCCGCGCTGACGCGCCAGATCGAAGATGCGCGCAGCAAAGTCATGCCAGTTGGTGTACCCGTGACACGCAAGATGCACCACTCCGCCGCGTTGCTCGAAGAAGCATTGCCAGTCTGCCTGGCCCTGCGCGAGGATTTGAGCCGTCACATCCGCGATCACGCGGGCCGAGGTCGGCGCGCCGATCTGATCGTCCACGATCGAGAGTTCCGGCCGCTGTGCCCCCAGCCGCAACATGGTCTTCACAAAGTTCGCACCGTGCAGGCCGTAGACCCATGAGACGCGAAGAATGAGATGGGCCACATCCGCCGCGCGAATGGCATCTTCGCCAGCGAGCTTGGTGACGCCATAGTGATTGAGCGGACCCGTGACATCGTCTTCGCACCAGGGCTGTTGCCCATCGCCGGGGAACACATAGTCGGTGGAGTAATGCACCAGCGCCGCGTTGATGCGTCGCGCTTCTTCGGCCAGGACCCCGGGAGCCACGCCGTTGATGGCCATCGCCAGATCTCGCTCGGTCTCGGCTTTATCGACCGCTGTGTACGCAGCCGCATTAACGATCAGCGCCGGCTGCACCTGCCGCACCACCTGGCGAATCTCCGCGGGCCGCGCGAGATCCAAAGAAACAACGGCGCCCGTGCGTCCCGCGGTTACCACTTCGCCCAGCGGGGCCAGAGAGCGGGACAGCTCGAAGCCGACTTGACCGTGGGGGCCAATGAGCAGGATCGTCGGCCGGCGGCGGGCGGGCAGGCTAATCAGGGTCGGACAATAATGGGCGCGAATGGTATCCATCAAGCGGCCGCCTCCAGGCAAGCAGGCAGGAACATGGCGGGCAGTTCGGCCAAAAGCGGCGCTTGGGTGTCGCGATCCGAGACGGTGGGATTGGCGATCGGCCAGTGGACGCCGATCTGCGGATCGTTCCAGCGAATCGTCCGCTCCGCCTCCGGATGATAGACCTCCGTGCATTTGTACGCGAACACGGCAGTCTCGCCGGTGACGCAGAATCCGTGCGCGTATCCCGGGGGCACATAGAACTGGCGTTTGTTCTCTGCCGAAAGCGTGACGCCTACCCAGCGGCCGAAGGTGGGCGAACCGATGCGCACATCGGCGGCTACATCGAACACTTCCCCCTCCAGAACATAGACCAACTTGCCTTGCGGATGGGGATTCTGGAAGTGCAGCCCTCGCAAGACGCCGCGGCGCGAGAACGAGATGTTGTCTTGCGCGAAGTGAGCCGGCAAGCCCGCGGCCCGATAGCGGTCGCGGTTGAAGGTTTCCATGAAGTAGCCGCGCGCGTCGCCAAAAACTTTGGGCTCCAGAATAGCGACGCCGGGAAGTGCCGTGGGAATGACGTTCATGGTTGTTCTTGTGTCTTCAGGAAACTGGAAGCACTCCCTCGCTAACGCTTCGGGTTGGTAGCCTATCAGGCTACGATCCGCAGTCGCGGCGGGGCCTGCATCTGGCGGCGATCGTGTTCGAGCAGCTCGATCAGATACCGGCCATACGTGTTTTTGGCCATGGGTCGCGCCAGCTCGAGCAGTTGCTCGTCGTCGATATATCCCATCCGCCAGGCAATCTCTTCCGGACAGGCGACCTTGAGGCCCTGCCGGCTTTCCAGCACTTCGATAAATTCGGCCGCCTCAAGCAGCGAATCGTGCGTGCCCGTATCCAGCCAGGCACTGCCGCGCCCCAGCAGCTCGACATTCAGCTTGCCGCGATTGAGATAGACGCGGTTCACATCGGTAATTTCCAACTCTCCGCGCGGCGAAGGCTTGAGCTTCTTGGCCACTTCGACGACGGAGGCATCGTAGAAGTACAGGCCCGTCACCGCGTAGTTGCTCTTGGGCTGGGCGGGCTTTTCTTCGATATCGATCGGGCGGCCCGCGTCGTCCAACACCACCCCGCCGTAACGCTCTGGGTCTCGCACGTGATAGGCAAACACCGTGGCGCCGGCGTTACGCGCGGAG